>NZ_JBHXME010000047.1:37873-62267 GCF_042721125.1 Streptomyces sp. NPDC058469 | reverse complement strand
AGCCCCCACCGGGCCCGCACCCGAAACTCAACGAATCGGCATCCCGGACAACGTGCGCGCGATCACCAGTCGCTGGATCTCGCTCGTACCCTCGAAGATCGTGTAGATCGCGGCGTCACGGTGCATGCGCTCCACCGGGTACTCACGGGTGTAACCATTCCCGCCAAGGATCTGGATCGCCTGCCCCGTGACCTTCTTCGCCGTCTCGCTGGCGAACAGCTTCGACATCGACCCCTCGGCCGCCGTGAACTGCTTGCCGTTGACCGCCATCCAGGACGCGCGCCACACCAGCAACCGCGCCGCGTCGATGGACGTACGCATGTCGGCGAGCTGGAAGGCGACGCCCTGGTTGTCGATGATCGGGCGGCCGAACTGCTCGCGCGTCATCGCGTAGTCGAGGGCGACCTCGTACGCCGCGCGGGCCGTGCCCACCGCCATCGCGCCGACCGCCGGACGGGACGCCTCGAACGTGGCCATCGCCGCGTTCTTCACCCGCTCGCCGCCGCCTGCCTTCGCGCGCTCACGGGCGCGGGCGAGGCGCTCGTCCAGCTTCTCCTTGCCGCCGAGCAGGCAGGAACCGGGAACCCGCACGTCCTCCAGGACGACCTCGGCGGTGTGCGAGGCGCGGATGCCGTGCTTCTTGAACTTCTGCCCCTGGGACAGGCCCGGCGTGCCCGACGGGACGATGAAGGAGGCGTGGCCCTTGGAGCCGAGGTCCGCGTCGACGACCGCGACGACGACGTGGACGTTGGCGATACCACCGTTGGTCGCCCAGGTCTTGGTGCCGTTGAGCACCCACTCGTCCTTGGCCTCGTCGTACACGGCACGCGTGCGCATGGAGGCCACGTCGGAACCGGCGTCGGGCTCGGAGGAGCAGAAGGCGGCGACCTTGACGTCGTTGGCGTCGCCGTACATCTGGGGAATCCAGGTGCCGATCTGCTCCTCGGTGCCGTTGGCGAGGACGCCGACCGCGGCGAGACCGGTGCCGACTATGGAGAGGGCTATGCCCGCGTCGCCCCAGAACAGTTCCTCCATGGCCATGGGGATGCCGAGGCCGGTGGGGTCGAAGTACTGCTGGGCGTAGAAATCCAGGGAGTAGATGCCGACCTTCGCGGCCTCCTGGATGACCGGCCAGGGAGTCTCCTCACGCTCGTCCCATTCGGCGGCGGCGGGGCGGATGACGTCGGCGGCGAAGCCGTGCAGCCAGTCCCGCACCTCCTTCTGTTCGTCGTTGAGTTCCATGGTGAACTCGGCCATGACTCCTCCAGCGGCGCACTAGCATGTTACTTGCGGTAACCGAAGTCTGTTACCGACGGGTAGGAAAAGTCAACTCCCGATGACCACTCGGTAGCCCGTTCGAGGCGTTGGGGCCATTGAGTGTTAGTTTGCGCAGGCGTCACCGATTCAGCACGGGTGGGGAGAGATCATGGACACCACGCAGCGGACCGATCAACAGCGGTCCGCCGACCGCCGACGGCGCGAGTTGTTGGAGGCCGCGGACAGAGTGGTGCTGCGTGATGGTCCGCAGGCCTCGATGAACGCGATCGCCGCGGAAGCGGGTATTACGAAGCCGATTCTGTACCGGCACTTCGGTGACAAGGGTGGACTGTACGCCGCCCTCGCCAAGCGGCACACGGACGCGTTGCTTTCTTCGCTGCGGGCCGCGCTGGACGCACCCGCCGAGCGTCGGGAGCGGGTTGAGGCCACGCTCGACACGTACCTCGCCGCGATCGAGGCGTTGCCTCAGGTGTACCGGTTCCTGATGCATCCCGTGGAGGGCGGGCAGACCGCGGACCAGGGGTTCGACACGGGGAATCACTCGGTTCCGTTGCTGCGGCGGATGGGCGAGGAGTTGGCTCAGGTCATCGAGGAGCGGGTGGATCTTGGGCCCAACAGTCAGCAGTTGGCTCGGGTGTGGGGGCATGGGATTGTCGGGATGATGCACGCGGCGGGTGACTGGTGGCTGGGTGAACGGCCTTGTTCCCGGGCTGAGTTGGTGCGGAGTTTGGCTGATCTGTTGTGGGGGCGGTTGGCTGCGGCCGGTGACAAGGTCGGTGGGCCGGGGTTTTAGCGGTCGCATTTCGGCTGCGGGTGCGTGGGGGCTGGTCGCGCAGTTCCCCGCGCCCCTAAAAAAACCGCGCTCACCGGTGCTGAGTGCCGGTCGCGCCCACGCGGCGAAGCCGCAAATCGACACAGCCCCGCGCCCCTTAAAAGCATCACCCCCGCCGGTACTGGGGGCCGGTCGCGCCCACGCGGCGGAGCTGCGGATCGACACAGCCCCGCGCCCCTCAAAGGCATCACCCCCGCCGGTGCTGAGAGCTGGTCGCGCCCACGCGGCGAAGCCGCAAATCGACACAGCCCCGCGCCGCTTAAAGGCATCACCCTCGCCGGTACTGGGGGCCGGTCGCGCCCACGCGGCGGAGTTGCGGATCGACACAGCACCGCGCCTCTGAACAGACCTCAGCTCACCGGGACCATGAAGCTCGGCCGACCTGTCGCATCAAGCGGTTGTGGCGCCAGCCCGTTACGCGGTCCGCGTACACCCGGCCCTCTACGTGGTCGTACTCGTGTTGAAGGCGGCGAGCGAACCAACCCGTCCCGTGCACGGTGATCGGGTCTCCGGTCGCCGTGAAGCCCTCGACCACGGCATGGTCGTAGCGCTCCGTCCCCGCCTCCAGGCCCGGCAACGAGAGACAACCCTCCGGGCCCCTCAAGACCACACCGTCCGTCTCGACGAGACGTGGGTTCACCACATGGCCGAGGTGGCGGGTCTCCTCGTCGTCGGGGCAGTCGTAGACGAATACCCGCAAGGACTCGCCTACTTGGTTCGCGGCGAGGCCCACGCCCTGGGCCGCGTACATCGTCGCGAACAAGTCCTCTACGAGACGGGCGAGTTCCGGGCCGAAGTCTGTTACTTCGGCGCACGGGGTATGGAGCAGGGGGTCGCCGAGCAGGGTGAGGGGACGGACTCGCCCGTGGGCGCCCGGGATGGAGCCGTATCGCATGGGCGCAAGGGTACGGTTCTCTACGGCGCACGCCCGCCACGAGGGGTTCGCGGTGCCGCGGTTCGGGCACCGATAAGGATCTCGATAGGCTGAGGTCCACACCACGTTGCCGGAGGCAGAGGCGCGGCGCGTACGCAAGGAGGATCGAGAACTGATGGCAGGCAACTCGGACCCGCTCACGCCGCGGGCCAAGCTGGCCGTGACGGCGGGCAAGGCGGTCGCGGCGGCATCGCGTGCCGCGGGGCGGGGCAGCGGATCGGTGATCGGCGGCCGAGTGGCACTCAAACTCGACCCCGACCTGCTCGCCCGGCTCGCGCAGAGCCTGGACGTGACACTCGTCTCGGCCACCAACGGCAAGACCACGACGACGCGACTGATCGCCGAGGCCCTCGGGGCCGCAGGCCCGGTCGTTTCGAACGCGCTCGGTGCCAACATGCCCGCCGGTATCACCTCGGCGCTGGCCGGCGGCTCGGACGCCAAGTTCGGTGTCATCGAGGTCGACGAGAAGTACCTCGCCGGCGTCGCCCGGGACACCGACCCCAAGTGCATCGCCCTGCTCAACCTCTCCCGCGACCAGTTGGACCGCGCGGCCGAGACCCGCATGCTCGCGGAGAACTGGCGTGAGGGGCTTGCCGGTTCGAAGGCCGTCATCGTCGCCAACGCGGACGACCCGCTGGTCGTGTGGGCCGCCTCCTCCTCGCCCAACGTGATCTGGGTCGCCGCCGGGCAGATGTGGAAGGACGACGCCTGGTCCTGCCCGTCCTGCGGTGGCGTGATGCAGCGACCGGGCGACGACTGGTTCTGCGGCGAGTGCGGGTTCCGTCGGCCGACGCCGAGTTGGGCGCTGTCCGGGGACCACGTCCTCGACCCGCACGGCTCCGCCTGGCCGATCCACCTCCAGCTGCCGGGCCGCGCCAACAAGGCCAACGCCGCGTCCTCCGCCGCCGTCGCCGCCGTCTTCGGGGTGCCTCCGCAGGTCGCCCTGGAGCGTATGTACCAGGTGCAGGCCGTTGCCGGGCGCTATGACGTCGTCCAGTTCATGCAGCGCGACCTGCGTCTGCTGCTGGCGAAGAACCCGGCGGGCTGGCTCGAAACGTTCAGCCTGATCGACCCGCCGCCGACCCCGGTGATCCTCTCGGTGAACGCGCGCGGCGCCGACGGCACCGACACCTCGTGGCTGTGGGACGTCGACTACACGCGACTGACCGGCCACCCCATCTTCGTCGTGGGCGACCGCAAGCTGGACCTCGCGGTCCGTCTGGAAGTGGCCAACCAGCACTTCCAGGTCTGCGACAACCTCGACCAGGCCGTGCAGCAGGCCCCGCCCGGCCGTATCGAGGTCATCGCGAACTACACCGCGTTCCAGGACCTGCGCCGCCGCGTCGGCAACTGAGACTCAGAGGACGAATTGACCATGAGCGACAACCAGCTGCGTCTGGTGTGGATCTACCCGGACCTGCTGAGCACCTACGGCGACCAGGGCAACGCCCTTGTCGTGGAACGCCGGGCGCGGCAGCGCGGCCTCGACGTGGCCCGGATGGACGTGCGCAGCGACCAGCCCATCCCGACCTCGGGCGACATCTATCTGATCGGCGGCGGTGAGGACCGTCCGCAGCGGCTCGCGGCGGAGCGCCTGCGCCGCGACGGCGGCCTGCACCGGGCGGTCGGCAACGGCGCGATCGTCTTCTCGGTGTGTGCCGGCTACCAGATCCTCGGCCACGAGTTCATCAACGATCTCGGCCAGCGCGAGCCCGGCCTCGGCCTGCTCGACGTGGTGTCGACGCGCGGCGAGGGCGAGCGGTGCGTAGGTGACGTCCTCGGGGACATCGACGCACGTCTGGGCCTGCCCCAGCTGACCGGCTTCGAGAACCACCAGGGCATCACCCACCTCGGCCCCACCGCCCGCCCCTTCGCCACCGTCCGCCTCGGCAAGGGCAACGGCACGGGCGACGGCACCGAGGGTGCGTACAACGACACGGTGTTCGGTACGTACATGCACGGCCCCGTGCTCGCCCGCAACCCGCTGATCGCGGACCTGCTGCTCAAGCTGGCCCTCGATGTGAACGCGCTGCCGCCGATCGACGACCGCTGGTACGAGGCGCTCCGCAACGAGCGCATCGGCGCAGCTCAGCAGCCTGCCTGAGTCGGGCCCGGCGTCGGGCGTACACCTCGTCTTCGGGCGCAGGCAACCAGCCCGTCTGACGGCCCGTCCGCGCAGGTGAGCGGGGTCGTCCAGCTGGCGGACGCACGCTACGACCCCGCCCCCTCCTGCCGTTAGGGTGGCGGGGTTCGTACCGGACGACGTGGTCCGGTTTCGGCCCACGTTGAGAAGGTTCTTTCGGGTTATGCGCATTGGTGTCCTCACGTCCGGCGGCGACTGCCCCGGCCTGAACGCCGTCATCCGGTCCGTCGTGCACCGCGCCGTCGTCGACCACGGCGACGAGGTCATCGGCTTCCGGGACGGCTGGAAGGGCCTCCTGGAGTGCGACTACCTCAAGCTCGACCTCGACGCGGTGAGCGGCATCCTCGCTCGCGGCGGCACCATCCTCGGCTCCTCCCGCGTCCAGCCCTCCCATCTGCGGGACGGTGTCGAGCGGGCCCGAGGTCATGTCGAGGAGCTCGGCCTTGACGCGATCATCCCGATCGGCGGCGAGGGCACGCTCAAGGCGGCCAAGCTGATGTACGACGCCGGTCTCCCGATCGTCGGCGTCCCCAAGACCATCGACAACGACATCGCGGTCACGGACGTCACCTTCGGCTTCGACACGGCCGTCGGTGTCGCGACCGAGGCGCTCGACCGACTCAAGACCACCGCCGAGTCCCACCAGCGCGTCCTCGTCGTGGAGGTCATGGGCCGCCACACCGGCTGGATCGCGCTCCACTCCGGCATGGCGGCCGGCGCGCACGCCATCGTCGTACCTGAACGACCCTTCGACATCGACGAGTTGGCCGCGCGCGTCGGCGAACGCTTCGAGGCGGGCAAGCGGTTCGCCATAGTGGTCGCCGCGGAGGGTGCCAAACCGCGTGCGGGGTCCATGGACTTCGACGAGGGCAAGAAGGACGTCTACGGTCACGAGCGCTTCGCGGGGATCGCGCGGCAGCTGTCGATCGAGCTGGAGGAGCGTCTCGGCAAGGAGGCGCGGCCGGTGATCCTCGGGCATGTGCAGCGTGGTGGCACCCCGACTGCCTACGACCGTGTCCTCGCGACGCGGTTCGGGTGGCATGCGGTGGAGGCCGCGCATCGGGGGGAGTTCGGGAAGATGACCGCGCTTCAGGGGACCGACATCGTGATGGTCTCGCTGGCGGATGCGGTGGAGACGCTGAAGACCGTGCCTGCTGATCGGTACGAAGAGGCTGAGTGCGTGCTCTGAGCGTGCCCGGGTAGTTCGTCGGGTGCGGGGCCGTGGGGGCTGGTCGCGCCCACGCGGCGGAGCCGCAAATGTCACAGCCCGCGCCCCTGGGTAGTTGTGCTGGCCCCGGTCGCAGGAGTGGTCCGGGGCGGTTCTACTCTGGTGCGGACAGATGACGCACACCCCCACGAATCAGGAGCCGTCCGATGGATCACGGCGGACACGGCATGATCATGGATCTGCCGCCGTTCACGTTGGGGCGGGGGCTTGAGTGGTCGGCCGACCCGTTCTTTCTGACCGCCTGTCTGGTCGGGCTCGGGCTGTACGGCTGGGGGGTCGTGCGGTTGCGGCGGCGGGGCGACTCGTGGCCCGTCGGGCGGACGATCTCGTACGTCATCGGTGTGCTGACCATCGGGCTGGTGATGTGCACCAAGCTCAACGACTACGGCATGGTCATGTTCAGCGTGCACATGGTGCAGCACATGATCATCAGCATGTTGTCGCCGATCCTGCTGCTGCTCGGTGCCCCGGTCACCCTGGCGTTGCGCGCGCTGCCGCCGGCGGCCCGGGGGCGAAAGGGGCCCCGCGAGCTGCTGTTGATGTTCCTGCACAGCCGGTACATGAAGATCATCACGCATCCCGCCTTCACGATCCCGCTGTTCATCGCGAGCCTCTACGCGCTGTACTTCACGCCGATCTTCGACTTCCTGATGGGGTCGAAGACCGGGCACATCGCGATGATGGTGCACTTCCTCGCCGTGGGCGTGGTGTTCTTCTGGCCGATCATGGGCGTGGACCCCGGGCCCAGTCGGCCGGGCTATCTGATGCGGATGCTGGAGCTGTTCGCCGGGATGCCGTTCCACGCGTTCTTCGGCATCGCGTTGATGATGGCGTCGGAGCCGATGGTCGAGACGTTCAAGAACCCGCCCGCCTCGCTCGGCATCGACGCGCTCTCGGATCAGAACGCGGCCGGCGGTATCGCCTGGGCGTTCAGCGAGGTCCCCTCCGTGCTGGTGCTGATCGCCCTGCTGTTCCAGTGGTACAGCTCGGAACAGCGGCAGGCCAAGCGTCAGGATCGGGCCGCCGACCGGGACGGTGACAAGGAACTCGAGGCGTACAACGCCTATTTGGCCTCACTGAACACACGCGGCAACTGAACGGGAATTTTGTTCAGTAGCATAAAGCGCGATGGGGGAACCGCCACCGGGGGGAGCGGTAATGACAATTCGCGCAGTTGTGCAAAGGGCCGGAATTTCGGTGATCCGCAGGATCGCCGCACTGCTCGTCTGTGTCCTGGTCGTGAGTGGACTGAGTGGATGCGGCGGGGGCGCACATGTGTTCGCCGTGAAGGCGGTCGCCGCCGGAGTTCCGTCGCTCGCGCCTTTCTTCGACGAGAAACAGGGACTGGGCCAGGACGCCGAGATCCGCTCGATGCCCGTGCGGGGCAGTTTGCAGCAGGGGGACACGCCTGGTCTGTACGGGGGCACCAAGAAGCCGACCATCTGTGACGTGGCGAAGCTCAAGAGGTTTCTGACCGATCCCGCCAACCGTCAGAAGGCGGTCGCCTGGTCGGGCGTGCTGGGGATCACCACGGACGAGATACCGGCCTATCTGGATCGGCTCACACCCGTACTCCTGCGTCACGACACTCTCGTACAGAACCACGACTACAAAAAGGGAAAGGCCACGCCCTACAACTCCCTTCTCCAGTCGGGAATCGCGATTCTCGTCGACGAGCAGGGAGAACCCGCCGCGAAGTGCTCGTGCGGAAATCCACTGCGCCCCTTCAAGGGCGACGCGAGCCGGATTTCCGTCAAGTTCGCGGACGGCAACAAGAAGTGGAACGGATATGAGGCGTCCTCGGTCGTGGCCGTGCGTCCGGCGCCCCGGAAGATGGAGCGGCTCGCCCTCGTCGACGTCGGCGATCCCCACCGCGGTATCGAGCGTCCGGTCGGTACGACCGGCAAGCGTGACACCGCTTTCGACACCCGGCAGCAGCACGCGGTGCCCGACCTCGCGGGGGCGACGTTCGGGGAGGCGCGGCGGCAACTGGTGAGCAGTGGTCTGGCCGTCGGGTACGGCGGGAGTGCGCTGCCGTCCGACGACGCGCACGTCACCGCTACCGATCCGTCGGCCGGGACCGAGCTGCGGTTCGGGGAGTACGTGCTGCTGAGCGTGGCCGGCGGGACGAATGGGGACGCTACTCCCACTCCCTCGCGTCCGACGTCCTCCGGACCGACGCTGGGCCCGCCGACGTCCACGCCGCCCCCCTCGACATCCGCACCAGCACCGCCCACGTCCTCGCCACCGCCTTCGTCGCCACCACCGTCCTCGCCCACGAGCGACCCACCACCGTCGAGCAGTTCGCCTACGACCGGTTCGCCTTCGGTGGTGACCCACTCACCCCCGACGAGCGCACCGGTCACCAGCAGCGCCCCGGTGACGAGTGTTCCCGTGACCAGTAGCGCACCGGTCACCACCAGCGCCTCCGTGACGAGCAGCGCCCCGGTCACCAGCGACCCGGCGACCGGCACACCCACCGCCGCCACCGTTACTGCCACCACAACCGAGACGTGACGCAGCCCCGGAAGGAGGAGTCCGGATGCCACAGGGATCGCCGGCCTCGGGAGTGGGCCGGGTCATCGCCGGCCGTTATCTGCTGCTGAACCGGCTGGGCAGTGGCGGTATGGGACATGTGTGGCTCGCACATGACCAGAGGCTGGCCTGTGAAGTCGCGCTCAAGGAGATCGTGTTCAGCAACCCGGCCTCCGCCGACGCCGAGCGGGAGGCCCGGGTCGCGCGTGCCCGGGCCGAGGCACGGAACGCGGCGGGGTTGCGCGGTCATCCGCATGTGGTGACCGTGCACGACGTGCTGGAGCACGAGGGGCTGCCGTGGATCGTCATGGAGTACGTGGCGGACGCCGTGGACCTGCGCGACATGGTCGACCGGTACGGCTCGCTGGCCCCCGCGGAGTGCGCCCGCGTCGGGCTCGCCGTACTCGACGCGCTGACCGCCGGACACCAGCGGGGCGTCATGCACCGGGACGTGAAACCGGCGAACATCCTGCTCGCGCCGGACCGCGCCGGTTCGCCGTACGCACGCGTCCTGCTCACCGACTACGGCATCTCGGTGCAGCCGGACGCCGGGGACACGCGGTACACGATGACGTCCGCGCTCGTCGGTACGGCGGGCTATCTGGCGCCGGAGCGGGCCACGGGCGGGCCGCCGACCGCCGCCGCCGACCTGTTCTCGCTGGGCTGCACGCTGTACCACGCCGTCGAGGGCCACGGCCCCTTCGTGCGCGAGAGCCCGCTCGCGGAGATCACCGCGGTGGTCATGGAGGACCCGCTGCCCCCGGTCCGCGCGGGCGCCCTGTCCCCGGTGCTCGACGCGATGCTGGAGAAGGATCCGCTACGGCGGATTCCGGCGGCGGAGGCCGAGGTGGCGCTGGCGCGGATCGTGACGCCGCAGACGGAGGCGGGGGCGGGGTCGTACGCCCGGACCCAGACCGACCTCGGCTCGCAGTCGCCGTGGGAGGGCCAGGTCGTGGCGGAGCCGGGGGCGATGCCGACACCGTTCAGCGCGGGGCCGCCTCCCTCGTACTCCCCCGCCGGCCGGCGCCGCCGCCCGCGCCCACGTCTCCTCCAGGCCGTCCTCGCGGGCCTGCTCGGGCTCGCCCTCGCTCTGGGCGGCGTCTGGTACGCCATGGCCCACCAGTCACCCGGCAAGAGCACAGACACGAGTACGGGCACGGGCACTGGCACTGGCACGAACAGCCCGCCTTACGGCACCGCCATCGGGCTCTCCGCGCCGCTCAAGGACGGCGACTGTGTGACCGCCGACTGGCCCGGCGGGAAGCTCTTCCACGGAACGCCGCGGCTCGCCGTCGACTCCACCTGCCGGAACTCGGTGCCCGACGGTCAGGTGATGGCGTTCGTGTCCACCGCGTCCGCGGGCGAGGCGCGCAAGGCCGGGTCGGACCGGTGTGCGGAGCGGACGCAGGAGATGCGGGAGAAGCTCGCGGACGTGCGGGGCCTCGCCGTCGTACCGACCGACGCGGGTTTCGAGGCCGCCGGGCATCGCACCGCGTGTCTGGTGCTGGGCGCGCACGGGCCGGTCTACGGGCCGCTCGGCAGCCATCGGGCCCTCGGGTCGGCGTTCGCGGACACGTCGACCATGCAGCGGCGGGACTGTCTGGACGTGCCCTCGGACCGGGCCGCGAGCCTGGTCTCCTGCACCGGCAAGCACGATCAGGAAGTGGTCGGGTTCACCCGGTTGGGCGCGGGCGTCATGTTGGCCCAGGCGCGTACGGAGTCGGACTCGGCATGTGCCCGGGATGTCCCGCCGGCCGACTACGGCTTCGATCCGTCGGTCTACGAGGCCGCCTCCTGGACCAGTCAGGGATCGTGGAAGTCGGGCACGCATTTCGTCGTCTGCGCCGTTCGGAAGCAGAACGGGGGCACCATGGAGGGGGACGAACCATGAGGAGGGTGTTGCGATGCCCGGTTCCACGAAGACCATGGGGGTGATCACCGTCGGCGGACTCGTAGTGGTGACCGCTTACACGGTGGCGCTCGGGAGTAACGGCTGGCTGTGGTTCGGCTGGGTCGTGCTCGGGCTGATCACCCTCGGGATGGTGGCCACACGCAGCACCTGACGTCGGCTACGGCTCACTCCGCCGGCTCGCCGAGTGCACGCCCGGCTGGTACTTCGGCAGCCGGGCGGTGATCTTCATGCCCGCTCCTACGGCGGTCTCGATGACGAGGCCGTAGTCGTCGCCGTAGACCTGCCGGAGCCGGTCGTCGACGTTGGACAGGCCGATGCCGCCCGAGGGGCTGACCTCGCCCGCCAGGATGCGGCGCAGCAGGTCGGGGTCCATGCCGGCGCCGTCGTCCTCGATGACGACGAGTGCCTCGGCGCCCGCGTCCTGTGCGGTGATGCTGATCCGGCTCTTGTCGGCCTTGCCTTCGAGGCCGTGCTTGACGGCGTTCTCGACGAGCGGTTGCAGGCAGAGGAACGGGAGCGCGACCGGCAGAACCTCGGGGGCGATCTGCAGGGTGACGGAGAGCCGTTCGCCGAAGCGGGCCCTCACCAGCGCCAAGTAGTGGTCGATGGCGTGGAGTTCGTCGGCGAGGGTGGTGAAGTCGCCGTGCCTGCGGAACGAGTAGCGGGTGAAGTCGGCGAATTCCAGAAGCAGTTCGCGGGCGCGCTCGGGGTCGGTGCGGACGAACGAGGCGATCACCGCGAGCGAGTTGAAGATGAAGTGCGGGGAGATCTGGGCCCGAAGTGCCTTGATCTCGGCCTCGATCAGACGGGTGCGGGACTGGTCCAGATCCGCCAACTCCAGTTGTACGGAGACCCAGCGGGCGACCTCTCCGGCGGCTCGGACGAGGACGGCCGACTCGCGCGGTGCGCAGGCGACCAGCGCTCCATGGACCCGGTCGTCGACGGTGAGCGGCGCGACCACGGCCCAGCGCAACGGGCAGTCGTCCGCGTCGCAGTTGAGCCGGAACGCCTCTCCGCGGCCTGTCTCCAGGGGGCCCGCGAGCCGTTCCATGATCTCGGCCCGGTGATGGTCGCCGACGCCGTCCCAGGCGAGGACCTGCTTCTGGTCCGTCAGGCACAGCGCGTCGGTGCCGAGCAGGGTGCGCAGTCTGCGGGCCGAACGCCGGGCCGTCTCCTCGGTGAGGCCTGCGCGCAGCGGGGGCGCGGCGAGGGACGCGGTGTGCAGGGTCTGGAAGGTGGCGTGCTCGACCGGGGTGCCGAGCCCGCCGAGACTCTCGGGCCGCGCGGTGCGTCGCCCGAGCCAGAACCCGGCGGCGAGCAGCGGGAGTACGGCGACACAGAGGCCGGCCAGGAAACCGCTCATGCGGCCACCTCCGTAAGGGAGTTGGGAGATCCGCTCACGGTGATGCCAGGACCGCTCGTGGGTGTCGTCACGCCTTCACCTCCGCCCGCAGTTCCTCCGGCAGATGGAACCGCGCCAGGATCGCCGCCGTTCCCGTCGGCACCCGGCCCGGCGTGGCCAGGGACACCAGCACCATCGTGAGGAACCCCAGCGGTACGGACCAGAGCGCGGGCCACGCGAGCAGGGCATGCAGGGGGCCCGTGCCCGGGAAGCCCGCCATGGTCGCGGCCACGGCGACGAACGCCGACCCGCCGCCCACCAGCATCCCGGCCGCCGCACCGGGCGGGGTGAGCCGGGTCCACCAGATGCCGAGGACGAGCAACGGGCAGAAGGAGGACGCCGATACGGCGAACGCGAGGCCCACGGCGTCGGCGACGGGCAGCCCGCCGACCAGGACGCTCGCCACCAGCGGTACGGCCATGGCGAGGACCGTACCGAGCCTGAAGTGCCGTACCCCGCGCGACGGAAGGACGTCCTGGGTGAGAACTCCTGCGACGGCCATGGTCAGCCCCGACGCGGTGGACAGGAACGCGGCGAAGGCACCGCCCGCGACCAGCGCGCCCAGCAGATCGCCGCCGACGCCGCCGATCATGCGGTCGGGCAGCAGGAGGACGGCCGCGTCGGCGTCGCCGGTGATGGTGAGTTCGGGGGTGTAGAGGCGGCCGAGGGCGCCGTAGACGGGCGGGAGGAGGTAGAAGGCGCCGATCAGGCCGAGGACGGCGACCGTGGTGCGGCGGGCGGCGACGCCGTGCGGGCTGGTGTAGAAGCGGACGACGACGTGCGGCAGGCCCATGGTGCCGAGAAAGGTGGCGAGGATGAGGCCGTACGTGGCGTACAGCGGGCGTTCCTCGCGGCTGGCGGCGAGGGAGGTCGACATGCCGCCGTTGGTGCCGCGGTCGGCGACGGGGACGGGGGCGCCCTTGGCGAAGGTGAGGCGGGTGCCGCGCTCGATGTGGTGGGTGCCGGCGGGGAGTTGGAGCTTGGTCGCGTCGTGTGTGTGGCCGTCGACCTTGCCGGTCACCGTGATGGTGAGGGGTCGGTCGAGTCTCAGGTCGAGTGTCTCGTCGACCCGAACTGCCCGCTGTTCGCGGAACGTTGCCGGTTCTTCGAAGGCGTGCCGGGGTGCGCCGTCGCTCTGCCAGGCGAGGACCAGGAACAGGGCGGGGACGAGCAGGGCGGTGAGCTTCAGCCAGTACTGGAAGGCCTGGACGAAGGTGATGCTGCGCATGCCGCCCGCGGCGACGGTCGCGACCACGACGACGGCGACGATCAGCCCGCCGAGCGAGTCGGGCGCCCCGGTGAGGACGGTCAACGTGAGCCCGGCGCCCTGGAGTTGGGGCAGCAGATACAGCCAGCCGACGCCGACGACGAAGGCCCCCGCGAGGCGTCGTACCGCGTGCGAGGCGAGGCGGGCCTCGGCGAAGTCGGGGAGGGTGTAGGCGCCGGAGCGGCGCAGGGGGGCGGCGACGAACAACAACAGCACCAGGTATCCGGCCGTGTAGCCGACGGGGTACCAGAGCATGTCGGGGCCCTGGACGAGGACCAGTCCCGCGATGCCCAGGAACGAGGCCGCGGAGAGGTATTCGCCGCTGATCGCGGCCGCGTTGAGGCGGGGGCCGACGGTGCGGGAGGCGACGTAGAAGTCGGAGGTGGTGCGGGAGATGCGCAGGCCGAAGGCGCCGACGAGGACGGTCACCACGACGACGAGGGCGACCGCCGGTACCGCGTAACTGGAGTTCACCCGGTTCAGCGGTCCTCGACGAGGCGCACGAAGTCGCGTTCGTTGCGTTCGGCGCGGCGCACGTACCAGAGGGCGAGGAGGACGAGCGGGGCGTAGAGACAGAAACCGAGGACCAGCCATTCGAGGCGGCGGGAGTCCGGGGTCGCCGCGAACACCAGGGGCAGCGGGCCGACGAGCAGCACGAGGACCGCGAACACCGTAAGGGCGGCGCGGAGTTGGGTGCGCATGAGGGAGCGGACGTAGGTGTGGCCGAGGGTGGTCTGTTCGTCGATCTCGGTGCGGGGGCGGGAGTAGCCGGAGGCACGGCGGGTGCGGCGGGGCGGGCCGGTGACGACGATCCGGCGTTCGGTGGGGTCCTGGGGCACGTCATGACCTCCGCATGAGCAGGTCCCGCAGTTCGCGGGTGTGGCGGCGGCTGACCTGGAGTTCCTCGCCGCCCACCAGGACGCTCACCGTCCCCGCGTCCAGGCGGAGTTCGCCGATGTGGCGCAGGGCGACGAGGTGACGGCGGTGGATGCGGACGAAGCCTCGGGAGCGCCAGCGGTCCTCAAGGGTGGACACCGGGATGCGGACGAGGTGGCTGCCCCGCTCCGTGTGCAGGCGGGCGTAGTCGCCCTGTGCCTCGACGTGGGTGATGTCGTCGACGGCCACGAAGCGGGTGACACCGCCGAGTTCCACGGCGATGTGGTCGGGGTCGGGTTCGTGCACCGGTATCCGCGGTGCGGCGCCGCCGAGTTCGGCGGCCCGGCGCACGGCCTCCGCGAGGCGTTCCTTGCGGACGGGCTTCAGGACGTAGTCAACTGCCTTGAGATCGAAGGCCTGTACGGCGAAGTCCTCGTGCGCGGTGACGAACACGACGAGCGGCGGCTGTGCGAACCCCGTCAACAGCCGTGCCATGTCGAGGCCGTCGAGGCCGGGCATCTGGATGTCGAGGAACACGACATCGATCGCCTCGGGGCCGTCCGGGCCTGATTCCAGGGCCCTGTTGATACGGCGCAGCGCCTCGGTCGCGTCGCCCGCGCCCTCCGCGCTGCCGATGCGTGGATCGGCGTTGAGCAGGTACAGCAACTCCTCCAGTGAGGGGCGTTCGTCGTCGACGGCGAGGGCGCGCAGCATGAACGTGGAGTGTAGGAGCAATTCGTACGCCTGGACATGTGCCGGGTGTGGACGTTCGCGCTGGATACAGTGCGGACATGAACAGCAGGACCACTCCGTTCGACGACCTCGACCGGAAGATCATCACCGCGTTGATGGCGAACGCCAGGACCAGTTTCGCCGAGATCGGCGCGGCGGTCGGGCTGTCCGCGACGGCGGTGAAGCGGCGCGTGGACCGGCTGCGCGAGACGGGTGTGATCACCGGGTTCACGGCGACGGTGCAGCCGTCCGCGCTCGGCTGGCGCACGGAGGCGTACGTGGAGGTGTACTGCGAGGGCGCCGCGCCCCCCAGGCGGCTCGCGGAGGTGGTGCGCAACCATCCGGAGATCACCGCGGCGATGACGGTGACCGGCGGCGCGGACGCGCTGCTGCACGTGCGGGCGACCGATGTCGTGCACTTCGAGGCGGTGCTGGAGCGCATCCGGCAGGAGCCGTTCATCCGGAAGACGATCAGTGTGATGGTGCTGTCCCACCTCCTCCCGGAAAGCCCGGAGGCGGGCGCCACCCACCCCGCGCCCGACGACGCATCAGACCTACGCTGACGCGGGCTAAGACGCAGCATTCCTGCGCAGACACGCAGCCTTCATCGCTTGTCGCGCGTATTGGTCTCTTCCTACCGTGGTGTCAACCCCAGTCGTCATCACAGGAAGCGGAGGAACCCCTCTGTGCCCGACACCCGTGTGCGGCGCCGGCGGCGCTTTCTCGTCTGCGAACCCAGACACTTCGCCGTGCAGTACGCGATCAACCCCTGGATGCATCCCGACACCCAGGTGGACGTCGATCTCGCCCAGGAGCAGTGGCGGACGCTGATCGACACCTACCGCTCCCACGGCCACACCGTCGACACCGTGCCCCCGGCCCCCGGCCTCCCGGACATGGTCTTCGCCGCGAACTCGGCGGTCGTCGTCGACGGCCGCGTCTTCGGCTCCCTCTTCCACGCGCCGGAGCGGCGCCCCGAGTCCGACCACTACGACATGTGGTTCAAGGCGGCGGGCTACGACGTCTACCGCCCCGAGTCGGTGAGCGAGGGCGAGGGCGACCTGATCCCGACCGGCCGCTATGTGCTGGCCGGCACCGGTTTCCGTACGACCCGCGAGGCCCATCGCGAGGTGCAGGAGTTCTTCGGCGTCCCGGTGATCAGCCTGACGTTGATCGACCCGTACTTCTACCACCTGGACACGGCGCTGTTCGTGCTCGACGACGACAACATCGCGTACTACCCGGAGGCGTTCTCGCCGGGCAGCCGCGAGGTGCTCGCGCGGCTGTACCCGGACGCGGTGCTCGCGACCCGCGAGGACGCGATGACGTTCGGCCTGAACTCGGTGTCCGACGGCCGTCACGTCTTCATCGCGCCCCGGGCCGAGAGCCTCGCCTCGCGCCTCGCCGACCACGGTTACCTCCCCGTCCCCGTCGACCTGTCGGAGCTCCACAAGGCCGGCGGCGGCATCAAGTGCTGCACCCAGGAGATCCGCTCATGACCGCACCCGCCAGTGCCCGTACGTCCGTCGACCTCATCCGCGCCGAGGAGCCGGTCCTCGCGCACAACTACCACCCGCTGCCCGTGGTGGTCGCCCGTGCCGAGGGCACCTGGGTGGAGGACGTCGAAGGCCGCCGCTACCTCGACATGCTCGCGGGCTACTCGGCCCTCAACTTCGGCCACCGGCACCCCGCGTTGATCGAGGCCGCGCACCGCCAGCTCGACCAGCTGACGCTCACCTCCCGCGCCTTCCACAACGACAGGCTCGCCGAATTCGCCGAACGGCTCGCGGAGTTGACCGGCCTCGACATGGTGCTGCCGATGAACACCGGCGCGGAGGCGGTCGAGAGCGGCATCAAGGTGGCCCGCAAATGGGCCTACGACGTGAAGGGTGTCCCGGCCGACCGGGCGACCATCGTCGTCGCGGCGGAGAACTTCCACGGCCGTACGACGACGATCGTCAGCTTCTCCACGGACGAGACGGCGCGGGCGGGCTTCGGTCCCTTCACTCCTGGCTTCCGGATCGTGCCGTACAACGACCTCGCCGCGTTGGAGGCGGCGGTCGACGAGACCACGGCGGCGGTGCTGATCGAGCCGATCCAGGGCGAGGCCGGGGTGATCATCCCGGACGCGGGCTATCTGGCCGGTGTGCGTGAACTCACCCGCCGCAAGGGCTGTTTGTTCATCGCGGACGAGATCCAGTCGGGGCTCGGCCGTACCGGTCGCACCCTCGCGGTCGAGCACGAGGGTGTCGTCCCGGACGTGCTGCTGCTGGGCAAGGCACTGGGCGGTGGGATCGTGCCGGTGTCGGCGGTCGTCGCGCGCCGGGAGGTGCTGGGGGTATTGCACCCCGGCGAGCACGGGTCGACGTTCGGCGGCAACCCGCTCGCCGCCGCGGTCGGCACAGCGGTCGTCGAACTGCTGGAGACCGGTGAATTCCAGCGCAGGGCCACGGAGTTGGGTGTGGTGCTGCGGGACGGCCTGACGGAGCTGGTCGGCAAGGGCGTGGTCGGTTTCCGCGCGCGGGGCCTGTGGGCGGGCGTCGACGTCGACCCGGCGATCGGCACGGGGCGCGAGATCAGCGAACGCCTCATGCGGGAGGGCGTGTTGGCCAAGGACACGCACGGCTCCACGATTCGACTGGCCCCGCCGCTGACCATCACGGCGGACGAACTCCGGTCGGCTGTCGGCGCGTTGGAGAAGGTGCTGACGCAAGGGGCGTGAGGTGTCGGGGCCGGCTGGACCGGTGCACGGAGGTCGGTCCAGCCAGTCCCACACGGATGCACGTAACTCCCTGTCGGCAGCGGCAACTTACCTACCACGCCTCGCTCCACAGGAGTGCGCCGGTACTGGACCGGCACACCGAGGTCGGTCCAGCCGGGCCCGCGCAGCCGAACGTAACTCCTGGTCGGCAGAGGCTACTTACCCGCCGCGCTCTGCCCCACGGGAGTACCGGTGCCGTGTCGAGCCTGGCTGAACCGGAGCACAGGAATCGGTCCAACCGGGCCCGCGCAAACGCACGTAACTCCCGGTCAGCAGAAGCTACTTGCCGACCGCGCTCTGCCCCGCAGGAGTGCCGGTGCCGGTGCCGCTGTCGGCCAGGGCGGCCTGGGCGAGGAGGCGGCGGGCCAGGTCACGGGCCTCGTCCACGGTGAGCGAGGCCCAGAGTCCGGGCTCGCCGCGCACGACGGGGCCCACGTCCAGGGTGACCCGGCTGATCGGCCGTTCCGGGATCGCCAGCAACAGTCGCCTCACGGCGACCTGCCGGCCGCAGGTGGTCACCAACGGTGCTTCACCTGACGGCGGGAGCGGCTCCTGCCCTGACCGATTCATCTCCTCCACGACCCTTCCCTGAGTACCCGGCGAGGTATCAGGAGCAGCGCCGAGCGGGCCCGGGTTGTTCCCGGGCACCGGCGCCGCGACCCGTTCGGACCGGCGGCAGGAACGGCTTCTTGTCGGCGGCAGGGCTTGGCCGACCCGGCACACAGCGCGGCCGTAGCCCACCGTGCACCCCCACACACCGCACCGTGGCGATCACGGACCGTCCGGTGAACCCCGGGCGAATTCTCGCCCGCCCTCCGGTCAGGACAGGGTCAAGGGACGCGGTGGGGGCCGTAGCGCCCTCGTAAGATCGCTGGCACCGCCCCCGTTCGTACGACTCCCCCTGGAGGCCCGGCGTGCCCGAAAACGCGCGCGGCGCCGAAGCCGAGCCCGGTCCGATACCGCCCTCGGATCTGACCTCGCCCACGCCCGAGCCGCGTACCGCCCGCCGCCGCACCGTGCTGCTCGCGGCCGGTGTCCTTGTCGCTGTCGTGGCCGTGGGGGCCGGTGTGCTGGCGGCCCGTGGGTCCGGTTCGAGCGCGCGGCCGGCCGTCGCCGCCGACGGGCTGCGGCACACCACCGTCGAGGTCGCGACCGCCGGGTGCGGAAGCGGCTGGACGCATCCGCAGGCCGGTCATCAGGTCTTCGAGCTGAACAACACGTCCAGCACGGCGGCCGAGGTGTATCTGACCGACCCGACGACCGGCGCGGTCTACGGCGAGGTCGAGGGGCTGGCGCCGGGGACGGTCCGGCCGCTCGGGGTCACCCTGGGCAACGGCTCGTACGCCTTCAAGTGTCTGCCCGACGACGCCGACGCCGTGACCGGGCCGACCGTGCGGATCACCGGCTCGAAGGTGAAGAGCGGACCCGCGGCCGTCCCGATCACGCAGCAGGAACTCATCCCGCCAACTCTCGCCTACCAAAAGTGGATTCAGGCGCGGACCGTCGAACTCGCCCAGAAGACCGACGTGTTGCGTGCCGCCGTCGACCGAGGCGATATCGCGGCGGCCCGCAGGGCTTGGCTGTCCGCGCATCTCGTCTACGAGCGGATGGGCGCCGCCTACGGCACGTTCGGCGACTCCGACGGGGCGATCAACGGCACCACTGCCGGGCTGTCCGGCGGGGTGCACGACGCGGGGTTCACCGGGTTCCACCGGGTCGAGTACGGATTGTGGCACGGCGAGTCGGCGAGCGGGCTGCGCGGTCCGGCCGATCAACTCGTCAAGGACGTCCACGCGTTGGAGGTCAGTTGGCCCGCCCAGCGGATGGACCCGGCCGACACCGGTCTGCGCGCGCACGAGATCCTGGAGAACACCGTGCAGTTCGAGCTGACCGGCCGCACCGACTACGGCAGCGGCACCAATCTGGCCACCGCCCGCGCCAACCTCGACGGCACTCGCGTACTGCTCGGGCATCTGCGGCCACTGCTGAAGACCCGGGACGCGGGGTTCGCCGAACTCGGTACGTGGATGGACCGGTCCCAGCACACCCTGGACGGCCTCGACCGCTCCGGGACGTGGACGCCCTTGGCTCAACTCACCCGTCCGCAAAGGGAGAAGGTCGATTCCGACCTCGGTGGACTGGTCGAGCGGCTGGCCGACGTGGCCGCCCTCACGGACGTACGGAGGACCGCGTGAAGCGCGTGAACGAGGTGGACCGCCGGGGTTTCCTGGCGAGTGCGGCGGCCGTGGCCGGTGCAGGGTTGGTGGCCGCCGATCGTGGTGCGGCGGCGGCCGCGGTGCAGACCGCCGCGAACGTCCCCTTCCACGGGCTCCATCAGGCCGGGATCGTCACGCCCGCGCAGCGCGCCACGGCGTTCGTGTCCTTCGACACGACGGCCGCGGACCGGTCCGAACTCACCGACCTGCTACGGACGTTGACCGACCGGGCCCGCTTCCTGACCACCGGCGGCAGCCCGGAGGATCTGGGTATCACCGCCCCGCCGTCCGACTCGGGCACGCTCGGCCCGGACCTCCCCGCCGACCGGCTGAGCGTCACCATCGGCGTCGGGGCCTCGCTCTTCGACGACCGCTACGGGCTGGCGAAGCTCGCACCCCGCCGGCTGACCGCGATGCCGTCGTTCCCCGACGACGATCTGAACGCCGACTGGTGTCACGGCGATCTGAGCGTGCAGTTCTGCGCCGACAGCGCGGACACCGTGCTGCACGCGCTGCGCGATGTCACCCGGCACACGCGTGGTGGGCTCCAAGTGCGGTGGCGGACGGACGGGTTCATCAGTCCGCCGCGTCCCTCGGGCACCCCGCGCAACCACCTGGGGTTCAAGGACGGGATCGCCAACCCGGAGGTGACCGACGCCCGCGCGATGAACGACCTTGTATGGGTGGGCAGTAGCGGCGGCGAACCGGACTGGGCGACCGGCGGCAGCTATCAAGTCGTACGGCTGATACGGATGTTGGTGGAGTTCTGGGACCGCGTCTCCATCACCGAGCAGGAGCGGATGTTCGGCCGCGCCCGGGACACCGGCGCCCCGCTGGACGGGCACCACGAGAAGGACACGCCCAACTTCGCCCAGGACCCGCAGGGCGATGTGATCCCGCTCGACAGCCACATCCGGCTCGCCAACCCGCGCACCACGCAGAGCGCCGACCACCGCATCCTGCGCCGGGGTTACAACTACGACCGGGGCATGGACAGCAACGGCAACCTCGACATGGGTCTGCTGTTCTGCTGCTACCAGCAGGACCTGGCCCGGCAGTTCGAGAACGTGCAGAAGCGGCTGGCCGGTGAACCACTGGTCGACTACATCTCGCCGTACGGCGGCGGCTACTTCTTCGCGCTGCCCGGCGTGCGTGACACGTCCGACTGGCTGGGCCGAACCCTGCTGACCTGAGACGACGGTCAAGAACAGGCCAACAGACCATGAGAATTTCCTGACCGGGCGTTCGCTCCCGCTTCATTGCCACTCCCCCGCCCCGCCGTCACCATTGCCCAGGCTACGGCCGTAGGTGTCATGGCACGGATGGCGTGGCAGCGGAACCAGTGCTCCCGGAAGGCGAGACAGCATGATCGGCAAAGGAAGAATCCCAGGCGCACGACGCCGGTTGACGCGCGTGGGCGCCCTGCTCGGCGCCGCGGCCCTGGCCACCGCGGGCGGGGCCGTCCCCGCGTCGGCGGCCTCGAACGGCCACCAGCCCTCGGGCGGCACGCACACGTCGACGCCGATCAAGCACGTGGTCGTGATCTACGACGAGAACATCTCGTTCGACCACTACTTCGCCACCTATCCCAAGGCCGCGAACACCGACGGCACGAAGTTCAAGGCCGCGGCGCACACGCCGAAGGCCGACAACCTGCTCAACGCCGGGCTGCTGAAGAAGAACCCGAACCTCTACACGCCCACCCGGCTGAGCAGTTCGCAGGCGATGACCTGCGACCAGAACCACTCCTACGGCCCCGAGCAGTACGCGGCCGACGGTGGCAAGGCCGACAAGTACGTCGAGAACACCGAGGTCAACAAGTGCACCGGCCTCTTCGGTGAGCCCGGCCTGGTGATGGACTACTACGACGGCAACACCGTCACGGGCATGTGGAACTACGCCCAGCAGTACGCCCTCAACGACCGCTCGTTCAGCTCGAACTACGGCCCCTCGACGCCCGGCGCCCTGAACCTGATATCGGGTCAGACGCACGGCGTGATCTCCGTCGACCCGGCCTCCGGCACCGAGAACCCGAAGCAGACGACGACACCGGACTCGTACGCCGTGGTCTCCCCGAACGCCGAGGGTGTCGGCACGGTCATCAACGACCCCGACCCGGCCTTCGACGACTGCTCGGACAAGGACCACACCGCGACCAGCGCGCTCGCGGAGATGCAGGGCAAGAACATCGGCGACCTGCTCAACTCCAAGAACGTGAGCTGGGGTTGGTTCCAGGGCGGGTTCCGGCCCAGCACCGCGTGGGACGGCAAGAGCGGTGACTACGCGCAGTGCGCCGGCACCACCCACACCAACGTGGGCGGCGCCGCGTCCGAGGACTACAGCGCGCACCACGAGCCGTTCGAGTACTACAAGTCGACGTCCAACCCGCACCACTTGGCGCCGAAGTCCGTCGCCGAGATCGGCCACAACGGCCGTGCGAACCACAACTACGACCTGACCGACTTCGACGCCGCGCTGAAGGCAAACAACCTTCCCGCGGTGAGCTTCCTGAAGGCGGCCGAGTACCAGGACGGGCACGCCGGTTACTCCGACCCGACCGACGAGCAGAACTTCCAGATCAAGGAGATCAACGCCCTTCAGAAGTCCCCGGAGTGGAAGTCGACGGCGGTCGTGCTCGCCTACGACGACTCCGACGGCTGGTACGACCACGTCTCCTCGAAGGTGCTGAACGGCTCGAAGGACTCCGCCGTCGGCTCCAACAGCAAGGCCACGGACAGCCCGGCCTGCCAGTCCGGTCCGGCCGCGAAGGGCGGCTACGCGGACCGCTGCGGCCCCGGTACCCGGCAGCCGCTGCTGGTCATCTCGCCGTACAGCAAGGTCAACAAGATCGACCACACGGCCACCGAGCAGGCGTCGATCACGCAGTTCATCGAGGACAACTGGCACACGGGCCGGATCGGTGACGCGTCCTTCGACCAGCGGGCGGGCAGCCTGGGCGGCATGTTCGACTTCCGGCACCCCAACGACAAGCAGGTGCTGCTGAACGCGAACGGCTCGGTGAAGTCGGTCAAGCGGATTCCGCACTACAGCCAGACGTCGTCGACGGCCACCAAGGCCCCGTACCCGGCGTACGTCCAGGACCTGAAGGCGCAGAACGTCGCCGACAGCAGCGGCTCCTCCACGGCTCTGCCGGTCGCGATCGGAGCCGGTCTGCTCACGGCGGTGGGAGCGACCACGGCGTTCGCCGTGTACCGCCGCAGGACGCGTACCGCGTCCCTGTAAGACACCGTGAACCGGGGCCGGTTGCCCCGCACTGAGGGCGGCGAGGATGATCTCCTCGCCGCCCTCCGTCGTGCCCGGCGGCGGCCTGATCGCCCCGGTTCCACGGGACGGCACCTGCCCCTACACTGACAGCTCACGAGGTACCGGGTGACCTGCGAGAACAGGTCGGTCGAGCCGACCCGCCGGAGTGAGGAGCGACCCCCCTTGTTCTACTACCTCCTGAAATACGTCATTCTGGGTCCCTTGCTCAGACTCGTCTTCCGCCCCCGGATCGAAGGCCTCGACCACATACCGGAGTCGGGCGCGGCGATCATCGCCGGCAACCACCTGTCGTTCGCCGACCACTTCCTGATGCCTGCGGTCCTCAAGCGCCGCATCACCTTCCTCGCCAAGGCCGAGTACTTCACCGGCCCCGGTATCCGGGGCCGCCTCACCGCGACCTTCTTCCGCAGCGCGGGCCAGATCCCGGTCGACCGCTCCGGCAAGGAGGCGGGCCAGGCCGCGATCCGCGAGGGCCTCGGCGTCCTGAGCAAGGACGAGTTGCTCGGCATCTACCCCGAGGGCACCCGCTCCCACGACGGCCGCCTCTACAAGGGCAAGGTCGGCGTCGCGGTCATGGCTCTGAAGGCACAGGTCCCCGTCGTCCCCTGCGCGATGATCGGCACCTTCGAGGCCCAGCCGCCCGGCAAGGTCATCCCCAACATCCACCCCGTGAAGATCCGCTTCGGCAAGCCGCTCGACTTCTCCCGCTACGAAGGTATGGAGAACGAGAAGGCGATCCTCCGCGCCATCACCGACGAGATCATGTACGCGATCCTCATGCTCTCCGAGCAGGAGTACGTCGACCAGTACGCGGCCGTCGCCAAGGCGGAGCAGGCGGCCGCGGCGAAGGAACGCAAGTTCCCGCGCCTGCCGCTGAGTTGAGATCCCCCGACCCTTGAGTTGACGTGAGTGAGGGGGGGGGGGGGGGCGAGCCCCCCGCCCCCCCCCCCACAAACAAAAAAAAACCAAACCCAGAATGGATAAAAAAGACGA
>NZ_JBHXME010000047.1:34229-37863 GCF_042721125.1 Streptomyces sp. NPDC058469 | reverse complement strand
TGCTGGGGGCGGGGTCTATGTACCTCTTGTCCCGGGGCCTGCCGTGTTTTTTTTACCCCCCCACCTTTTTGTGGTGGTGTGTGGGGGGGGGCGTTTAAAACCCCGCCCGCCCCTCACCACGTACAACAACTGCTGCCTACGGCTTACTGCTTACGACGTGCCGCTTACGGCACCGGCGTCGCGTGCGGAGTGCACGTGAAGTCGGCCGCGTCGAGCTTCCCGGTCAACAGGTAGGTGTCCACGCGGGAGTTGATGCAGGGATTGACCAGACCGGTCACACCGTGCGAACCGGCGTCCTTCTCGGTGATGAGCCGGGAGCCCTTGAACCGCTTGTGCAGGTCGACGGCGCCGGCGTACGGCGTCGCGGCGTCGCGCTGTGACTGCACGATGAGGACGGGCGGCAGACCCTTGCCGGCCTTGACCTCGACCGGGCTCTGCTGCTTGACCGGCCACGTGGCACACGGCAGGTTCATCCAGGCGTTCGCCCACGTCATGAACGGGTACTGCTTGTTGAGCGCCGTGTTGTCCTTGTCCCACTTCGCCCAGCTGGTGGGCCACTTGGCGTCGGTGCACTCGACGGCCGTGTAGACGGCGTTGCCGTTCTCCGAGGAGATGTTGCCCGCCGTGTCCGACAGGTCGGGCGAGGCGGCGTCGATGAGCGTCTGGGCGTCTCCGGCGAAGTACTTGCTGAAGGCGGTGGCGACCGGCACCCACGAGGAGTCGTAGTACGGGGCGCTCTGGAAGAAGCCGATCAGCTCGGCCGGACCGACGACCCCACCCAGGGGGCTCTTCTTGGCGGTGGCGCGCAGTTCGAGCCACTTGGCCTGCACGGCGGCGCGGGTGGTGCCGAGGTGGAAGGCCGCGTCGTTCTTGGCGACCCAGTCCTCCCAGTCCTTCCAGCGGCCCTCGAAGGCGATGTCCTGGCCGAGGTTGGCCTCGTACCAGATGTTGGACTGCGCCGGGTTGACGACGCTGTCGACGATCATGCGGCGGAGGTGGGACGGGAACAGGGTGCCGTAGACGGCGCCGAGGTAGGTGCCGTAGGAGACGCCCAGGTAGTTGAGCTTCTTCTCGCCGAGGGCGGCGCGGATGACGTCGAGGTCGCGCGCGGTGTTCGGCGTGGTCATCTGCGCGAGCATGGTGCGGCCGGTGCGCTGGGCGCAGCCGTCGGCGTACTCACGGGCCAGCTTGCGCTGCGCGTTCTTCTCGGCCGTGCTGTCCGGCACCGGGTCCGCCTTGGGCGCCTTCACGAACTCCTGCGGGTCGATGCAGGAGATGGGCGCCGAGTGGCCGACACCGCGCGGGTCGAAGCCCACGAAGTCGTACGCCTTGGACGTCTTGACCCACAGCGGGTTCTTGGTGGTGACCCGCAGCGGGAAGCGCATTCCGGAGCCGCCCGGACCGCCGGGGTTGTAGACGAGCGCACCCTGACGCTCAGCCGCGGTGCCGGTGCTGACGGCACGGTCGACGGCGAGCTTGATCTTCTTGCCGTTCGGCTTGGTGTAGTCGATCGGCACGGTCACCCAGCCGCACTGGACCGGCTTCGCGAATCCCCAGTCGGCGGGGCAGTCCTGCCAGTTGATCCCGGCCTTGGCTGCGCGGGCGGCGGTGAGCGCGGCGCCCTGGGCCGCCGCACGGTCCTGCCCGTGCCCTGCGGTCTGGCTGGTCTGTGCGTTGGCCGCGGGTGCCACCACGGCGCCGGCTATCAGTGCCGCCGCCGCGAATCCGGCCGAACCGAACGCCATCACCCGGCTCTTCGGTCTGTTGTGCCTCAAGTGGGCCCCTCCCCGTACATCGTTGCGAAATGGTCTCGGAGGATCCTCGCGGCTGTGAGCCACCTGAGAACAGGGGCGGTTGACCTTCTTTACCAATCCGATAAGCGGAAACGTCCGTACCGCTCAGCGGATACTCACCCGAGCGACGCCAGCGCCTCGTCCAGCACGCGCCGCAGCCTCAGCCCGTCCGCCGCGACAGCCGTCACCAGCACGGCGGGCCCGGCGAGCGGCGCCAGGGCTGCACACTCCCCCAGCATGCGCGCTGCGACCGGCTCCCGGGTGAACTCCGGCCGTACGACGACGAGTTGCCCCACAGCGCGGTGCCCCGCGAGCACGGCGGGCCCGTCCCAGCCACCCGGCGCCCCGGGCCCGCAGGCCAACTCCTGATCGAGCACGGTACGCCCCGCGACCCGCACGGAGAGCCGACTGGTGAGCCGCCCCGGCTCCTCCCCGACCCGCCCGAGCACCTGCTCCTCACGCAGCACGAGCCGGGCGGAGTCGGCGAGGTCGACGCGCGTCGTGACACGCAGATCACTACCGCGCACGGAGATCAACTGCTCGGGCAACCAGAGCAGTTCACCGTCTTCGGCGACGCTGAGCCGAACGTCGTACCGCGACTCCCCCTTCTCCTGCCCGGGCAGCGCGAGGGTGGCGGCGGCGGAGCCGACCCGCAACCGAGCCCCACGCTCGACATCCGCCTCGACGGCGAAGTGGTCCCCGCCGAGCGGTCCGCTCATGGCCCCGACGAGCATGACCTGAGCCTCGGCCCCTCTCCCCCGGGTCCGCCGCAGCGCAAGCGGCCCGTCCCCCTCCAACACGGGCAGCGCGGTACCGCCCCGCCCGTCCTCCCGAGCCACGATCCGCGCGGTGGCCCGCACCCCGCTCACGATCACACGACCCACGCGGCAAGCCGCTCCCGCACCCAGCCGGCGACGTCGGCAACCCCTGCCTCAGTCCTCAACGACTGGAAGACAACGGGCAGTTCGGCACGCTGAGCCTTGGCATCGGCAGCCATCCGCCCCAGATCGGACCCGACATACGGCGCGAGGTCGGTCTTGTTGACGACCAGCAGATCGGCGGTGGTGACACCGGGCCCGCCCTTGCGCGGAATGTCGTCCCCACCGGCCACGTCGATGACAAAGATCTGCGCGTCGACAAGCCCCTTGGAGAAGGTGGCGGTGAGATTGTCCCCACCGGACTCGACCAGGATCAGATCCAACGGCCCGACCTCGTCCTCCAGGTCCTCGACGGCTTCGAGGTTGGCGGAGATATCGTCCCGGATAGCAGTGTGCGGACAGGCCCCCGTCTCCACGGCGGTGATCCGCTCGGGCGGCAACACGGCTTCCCGCAACAGGAATTCGGCGTCCTCGCGGGTGTAGATGTCATTGGTGACGACAGCGAGCGACAACTCGTCCCGCAGAACCCGGCAGAGCGCGGCAACGGTAGCGGTCTTACCGGACCCGACGGGCCCACCGAGCCCGATACGCAGGGCACGGCGAGTGCCATCGGCGCGACGCGCGTCGGCACTGACGGCGGCGGGGCCGTCGTGAGTGTGGTCGAGATGCATAAGGCGGCTCCTTCTGGTGTTCTACGAGGCGTTGCGGTTCAGGGGTCCTGAGGCTTGGGGGCCTTGTCTCCTAAGGCGCCTTGCGGCTTCGCGGCCTTACGGCTTGGGGCCCTTGTCAGGTCAGGGCCCGCGTTCCTCTTCTCTACGGCGCCTTGCGGCTTCGGGGCCTTACGCTTCGGTGCCTTCAGCCAGGGCCCGCATCCCTCAGCCCGTCCGGCGTTTGAGGACGAGGCCGTTCAGGCCGATCGGGGGTCCAGGGGGCGGAGCCTCCTGGCGGGGTCGAAGGGGCGGA
>NZ_JBHXME010000047.1:0-34219 GCF_042721125.1 Streptomyces sp. NPDC058469 | reverse complement strand
GGGTTCGGTGTCGGGTTCGGTGGCGGGGGGGGGCGCGGGCGCCGCCCCCCCGCGGGGGTGTGTTGGGGGGCTCCCCCCGGGGGATGGGACGGGTAGGGGCGGCGGGGGCGAGAAAACGCCTACGACGCGAACAACCGCACAGCCCAAGCCGCATGCGCCTCCGCCCCGATCTCCAACAACGGCGCGGAAGCACAAGGCAACACATCGACCCCCTCGTCAGGCACACGCCGCCCCGCCTCCACCGCCCGATCGACGACAAGGTCCAACTCCGGCGCCAACCGAGCCAGCACAGCCGTAGCATCGAACGGATCAAGACTCAGCAACCGCACCGTCGCAGACGCCGCCCCACTCACACTCTCGTAGGCCGCGCAGTACGCCGCATCCTCAGGTCCCAGCCCAGCCGACCGAGCCACCAGCCCCAACACCACCGGCTGATGCGCCCCCTTGGGGAACTCCCGTGCAAGGGCGTCGAGTTCAGCGGACGGCCAGGTCGCCCGAGCGGCCCGCATCAACTGCCGCCCCAGCTTCCGCGAGGCCCCCCGCAACGCGGGCGACGGCGTCCGCGCATCCACAGCGAGGTCCAACTCCCCGGGATCGGCACCGAGTACAGCCGCGGCAGCCACCGCCGCGGCCACCAGCCCAGCCGTATGCAACCGCCCCCGGCAGAAGTCCCCGAGGCCGGCCGCCCCCGTGACCCGCCCGGCCTTGACGGCCGCCTCCGCCCCACCGGAGTGCGCATGCCCCCCAGCGGGAAACCGCCCGTCGGCGAGAACGAGAAGCGCCCCCCTGCTCATGAGACCCACCTCATCAGAACTCCCACCTCATCAGAACCCCCTCCTCAGAAGAGGAAGTACCGCTGGGCCATGGGCAGTTCGGCCGCCGGAGTCGCCTCGACGAGTTCCCCGTCGATGTGCACGGCGAAGCTGTCGGGATCGACCTGGACGCGAGGCCGGGCATCGTTCTCCCGCATGTCGGCCTTCGTGACCCCACGCGTGGACTCGATGGCGACGAACTTCTTGCCGAGATCGAGCCGCTCGGGCAACCCGTCCTCGATCGCCAACTGGGCGACGAAGTTGAACGAGTTGAGGGCCGGAGCCCGTCCGATCGCCCCGAACATCGGCCGCGGCAGGATGGGTTGCGGGGTCGGGATGGACGCGTTGGCGTCGCCCATCTGCGCGTACGCGATCTGGCCGCCCTTGATGACGAGGTGCGGCTTGACGCCGAAGAACGCCGGTTCCCACAGCACGAGGTCGGCGAGCTTGCCGTTCTCGACGGAGCCGATCTCGCGGGCGAGGCCCTGGGCGAGGGCGGGGTTGATCGTGTACTTGGCGATGTAGCGCCGTACGCGATGGTTGTCGGCACGGCCGTCACCGGGCAGCGCTCCCCGCCGCCGCTTCATGACATGGGCCGTCTGCCAGGTCCGCATGATGACCTCGCCGACCCGGCCCATCGCCTGGGCGTCGGAGGAGATGATCGAGATGGCGCTGAGGTCGTGGAGGATGTCCTCCGCGCCAATGGTCGACGGTCGGATGCGGGACTCGGCGAAGGCCAGGTCCTCGGGCACCGCCGGGTTGAGGTGGTGGCACACCATCAGCATGTCGAGGTGTTCCTCGGCGGTGTTGACGGTGTACGGCCGGGTCGGGTTGGTGGAGCTGGGCAGCACGTGCGGCTCGGAGACCACGGTCATGATGTCCGGCGCGTGCCCGCCGCCCGCACCCTCGGTGTGGTAGGCGTGGATGCCGCGTCCGGCGATCGCGGCGAGGGTGTCACCGACGAACCCGGCCTCGTTCAACGTGTCGGTGTGGATGGCGACTTGGACACCCGTGCGGTCGGCGACGGTCAGCGAGGCGTCGATGACAGCCGGGGTCGAGCCCCAGTCCTCGTGCAGCTTGAGGCCGAGGGCGCCGCCGCGGATCTGGGACATCATCGCGTCGTGCGAGACGGTGTTGCCCTTGCCGAGGAAGCCGATGTTGAGCGGGTACTGCTCCATCGCCGCCATCATCCGGGCCAGATGCCAGGGGCCGGGGGTGACCGTGGTCGCCTTGGACCCCTCGGCCGGACCCGTCCCGCCGCCGACCAGCGTGGTGACACCGGCGGAGAGCGCCTCGTCGGCGATCTGCGGGCAGATGAAGTGGACGTGCGCGTCGACGGCGCCGGAGGTGAGGATGCGTCCGTTGCCGGCGATGATCTCGGTCTCGGGGCCGATCACCAGGTCGGGGTGGACGCCGTCCATGGTGTCGGGGTTGCCGGCCTTGCCGATGCCGGTGATCCGGCCGTCGCGGATGCCGACGTCGGCCTTGACGATCCCCCAGTGGTCGACGATCACGGCACCAGTGATGACGGTGTCGGGGGTGCCCTCCGCACGGGAGGCCCGCGCCTGGCCCATCGACTCGCGGATGACCTTGCCGCCGCCGAACACGGCCTCGTCACCGGCGAGTCCGGGACCGCCGCTGCGGTCCTCCTCGATCTCGATCAGCAGATCGGTGTCGGCGAGCCGGATGCGGTCACCGGTGGTCGGCCCGAACAGGTCCGCGTACGCGGCACGCGAGATCTCAGGCATCGAGGGCACCTCCGGTCTCCCCGCGCAGTCCGGGCACGACACGGGCGCCGGCGAGGGGTACGAGTTCGACGTCGACGGGAATGCCCGGCTCGAAGCGCACGGCCGTACCGGCGGCGACGTTGAGCCGCTGCCCGCGCGCGGCCACGCGGTCGAACTCCAGCCCGGGATTGGCCTCGGCGAAGTGGTAGTGGGAACCGACCTGGACGGGCCGGTCGGCCGCGTTGAGGACGGTCATCCGCGTGACCTCGCGGCCCGCGTTGTAGACGATCGGGTCGTCCGCGAACAGGATCTCGCCGGGAATCATCGAGGCCTCCTACACGATCGGGTCGTGGACGGTGACGAGCTTGGTGCCGTCCGGGAAGGTCGCCTCGACCTGTACGTCGTGGATCATCTCGGGGATGCCCTCCATGACGTCGTCCCTGGTGAGCAGCTTGCGCCCGGAGGACATCAGCTCGGCGACGGTCCGGCCGTCACGGGCGCCTTCGAGGATGTGCGACGTGATGAGGGCGACCGCCTCGGGGTAGTTCAGCTTCAGACCACGGGCCCGGCGCTTCTCGGCCACGTCGGCCGCCACGTGGATCAGCAGCCTCTCTTGCTCGTGCGGGGTCAGTTGCACGTCCCACCTCACAGTCCTCGCTCCGGACCGTGCGGGGTCCGGCTGCCGCAGCCTCCGGGCAAAGTCCCTGGTGGCGTGGATCGGCAGGCTAGTTGGACGGCGTTTCAAGCAAGTTAACCGAGCTGTGATCAGGGCAATCACATCTACGCCCGTAGAGCGGCCTCTCGCAGGACCTGCCCGGCGGCCCCTCGCTACGAGGGATTCGACCCCCGGTGTTCGGCCGCGATGCCGAACCGCTGGTGTTCGCGAGGAGCGGACGCGACCTCGCGCACGGCGGAGACGGCACTGATCACCCGCTCCTCGCCGGAGCGGTCCAGCTCGTCCAGTCGTTCCAGGTCGGCGGCGGAGACAAGGGCGACGAGCGGCTTCCCGTGCCGTGTCACGACGACGCGCTCGGCGCCGTACACCACCCGGTTGATCAGGTCGGCGAGTTCAGCCCTGGCTTGCGTCACCGGAATCTCGTAGGCCATGAGCCCATCATACGTTCCATACGTCCTGTACATTTTGTACAGAGCCCGCCAGAGAGAGGCCACGCCATGACCCGACCGTCCGCCCGCCACGTCCTGCCCCAGTTCACCGAGCGCACCAGCGGAGGCCACCGGACCCTCGACCCGTACTCGAAGCTCCTGGAGGAGCGGATCGTCTTCCTCGGGACGCCGATCGACGACATCTCGGCGAACGACGTGATGGCCCAGTTCATGCACCTGGAGTACCAGGCACCGGACCGGGACATCTCGCTGTACATCAACTCGCCCGGCGGCTCGTTCACCGCGATGTCGGCGATCTACGACACCCTGCGGTTCGTCACCTGTGACGTGGAGACGATCTGCCTGGGTCAGGCCGGCTCGTCCGCGGCGGTGCTGCTGGCCGCGGGCACGCCGGGCAAGCGGTCCGCGCTGCCGGGTGCGCGAGTGGTGATCCACCAGCCCTCACTGCCGGAGCCGATCCAGGGTCAGACGAGTGATCTCACCATCCAGGCCGAGGAGTTGGCGCGCACCCGGTCCCAACTGGAGGCGCTGCTCGCCCTGCACACGGGCCGGACGGTCGAGCAGGTGAGCGCGGACATCGAGCGGGACCGGATCATGGATGCCCAACAGGCCCTGGAATACGGGCTGGTGGACCGCGTCGTGTCCACCCGCAAGACCTCGCTCACCGAGCCGGGCGGGGAGTGAGCCGGCGATGCTGCCGCCGGAGCTGCCGCCGCTGCCCACACTGACGCGCGCCGAGGGCGAGTTGATCGACCGTTATCTGGACGTGGCCGACCTGCTGGGCCGTATCAACCCGGCGCATCACGGGGACACCTACCGTGGGCTGAGGGCCGCTCAGGCGCTCGTGGCCAAGGCCACCGAGCTGCGGGACGCGCTGGCGCTGATGCACCAGCGGGGCGAGACCGAGCTGCACGCCCCCACGCTGGCGCGGGCGCTGCGCGTGCTGGACGGGGAGCGCCGCACGGCCCGCGTCACCCTCCCCTCGCCCTCCGACAGTTGAGGGAGTCGGAGCCGTCCCGGGCGGCGGCGAAACGGGCCGAACGGCGTACCCCCGATCGGCGTAGTCGCTCCTCCGTCCGTGGACCCGTCCGGCTTGCGCAACACGCGTAGCCCGAGGGCCGCATGAGGTGTTCCGGTGCTGGTCCGAGGGCCGCGCGCCCCTCGACACCCGTTCGAACACGGGGGTGTCCACCCGAACGGGTGAGTGGTGAGTAACCCCACAAATCCCCGGTTGCGTTGGGCTTTTCGGACATTCATAGGTGAAGATCCCTGTCTGACGACAAGACCCCGCCGCAGCGGCGGGGCGATCCGGGCGGACGCCGAGTCCTGCCGCCGCCCGGATGACAGGTCGACAGGATTGCATCGGCAGGAGTGGAGGACCCAGGCACGACGGGTCGCCGGGACGGTCACGCCATGACCGGGTCGAGCAGCCCTTGGGGTGAAGCCGCGTCAGCGGCCGGGCAACTTCGCCAGCCCGAATCCGACAGGTCATCCTTCACAGGCGGCTGACGAAGGGTTGCGCATGACTGCGCTCAATCGTGTCCCGTCGCTGATGGTCAGGGCCGGTACGGCCTCGGCCTTCGCCATCGCCGCCGTGGGCGGCTCCGTCGTGATACCGGGCGTCGCATCCGACGCCGCGGCCGCGACACCCGCGACGAAGGCACTCCAGGTCGCGGCGTCCAAGAAGGGCGCCCCGTACAGGTACGGGGCCACCGGACCGGGCCGCTTCGACTGCTCCGGGCTCACGCTGTACTCGTACAAGAAGGCGGGCAAGAAACTGCCCCGTACGGCGGCCCAGCAGTACAACAAGACCCACCACGTCTCGGCCAAGGGCCGCAAGGCCGGGGACCTCGTGTTCTTCCACTCGGGCTCCAGCGTCTACCACGTCGGCATCTACGCCGGGAAGGGAAAGATCTGGCACGCCCCGAAGACCGGGGACGTGGTGCGGCTGCAGAAGATCTGGACCAAGAGCGTCTGGTACGGCCGGGTCAGTTAGGGCCTGTCCGAATCTCCCGAGGGGGTGGCGGCCACCTGACAGGCCGCAACCCCCTCGGGTGTCCAGGGACGTTCGGAACATCGTTCTACGGCTCCTGCTGGCCCCCGGCGGTCACCGGCCGGGCCGGTACGGTCCAGGGCACCTCGATGGAGACCGTCTTGCCGCCCTCCAGGGTGGGCCGGACCTTGAGTTTGCCGCCGCACTCCGCGGTCAGCCAGCGGATGATCACCATGCCCCGGCCGTTGTCCTGCTGGACAGCGGCCGGCAGGCGTTTCGGGAAGCGGGGATGGCTGTCGGTGACCCCGATGCGCAGCCGTTCGTCACGCTCCAGCTGGATGTCCACCGTGAACGTGGGTGACTGCCCGAAGGTGTGCTGTACGGCGTTGGTGGCGAGTTCGGAGACGATGAGGCGGATGGTGTCGGCGACCTCCGTGTCCGCCGGAAGTCCCCATTCCACCAGGGTCCCGACGACGTAGGTGCGGGCGGTGGAGACCGAGGCGGGATCGCTCGGCAGAGTGACGGATGCTTCCAGATGGTCTGCCATGGCGCGGTCGTCCCTTTCCCGCGGGACCGGTGTCCGACACGGAGCGGATGGTTCGAGTACGGTCCCGGACTGGTGCTTCTTCGCCAGACTGCCATTACCGCGTCGGTAACGGTGGCGATCCACCAAGATATGCATATATCTGTCGCTCGAAGCGGTGAACTCTGCCACCTCAGACCGTATTTGGGCGGCTCGGAAGGAGTAAGGAGAAACCCATGCAGTACGGTCCCGCGGTGCGCCGCCGGAAACTGGGCGCGGAACTGCGCGCGTTGCGCGCTGAAGCGGGGCTCACCAGCGGTGAGGCGGCCCGGCTGGTCGGCTGGCATCAGTCGAAGGTGAGCCGCATCGAGACCGGCGCGAGCGGCGTGAAACCGCCCGACGTCCGGTTACTCCTGGACGCCTACCAGGTCGGCGACCCACAACTTCGGGACATGCTGCTCGTGCTGGCGGGCTCCGACGACGGTGGCGGCCGGCACCACTGGTGGCACGCCTATCGCGGTGTACTGCCGCCCGCCTACCGGGACTTCATCAGCCTGGAGTCACAGGCCAGCACGATCCGCAACCTGGAGACCTCGGTCGTCCCCGGACTGCTGCAGACGCCCGAGTACGCCCGGGCGGTGACCCGGGCCGCCGTGGGAGGCCTCGACAACGACGGCCCCGAGCGGCTCGACGCGCTGGTACAGGTGCGGCTGGCCCGGCAGGACGTGCTGCGCGCGGATCCGCCGCTGGCCCTGAGCGTGGTCCTCGACGAGGCGGTGTTGCGGCGGGAGATCGGCGGGCCCGGTGTGATGGCACGTCAGCTGGACCGGCTCGTGGAGGCGGCCCACCTGCCCCAAGTGAGGCTTCAGGTACTGCCGTTCGCCGCAGGAGCGCACATCGGCATCACCGGCCCTTTCGTTATCTTCTCCTTTCCGAGCACTTCTGATCTGGACGTGGTTGTTCTCGACCACTTGACGAGTAGCCTCTACCTCGAACGGAAAGAAGACCTAGAGGCCTACAGCGAGGCCTTCAGCACCCTTCAGTTCCACGCCCTTTCGCCCGAGGATTCGTTGGATTACATCGCCGGGATAGGTGACGGCGCGTAAGGAGGCACCATGTCTGCACTGCCTCGGAACGTACCTTCCAGTACTGATCTGTCCGGTGTGCGGTGGCTGCGCAGCAGCTACAGCACGGGAGCGAACAACTGCGTCGAGGCGGCACGTCCGCACACAGGCCCCCGCGCGGGGCTGCTCGCCGTACGCGACTCGAAGGACCCGCAAGGACCCGCCCTGCTCTTCTCCCCCGCGAGCTGGACGGGCTTCCTCACCGCGTTCCACTGATCGGTCCGCCCATCGCGACTCACGACCGTGTCACGCCGACTCATGGTCGCGTCTCGCCGATCACACGTACAGCGCGTTCGATCTCGGCCCCGGAGAGGTCCGCTCGGGCGGTCAGCCTGAGCCGTGAGATGCCGTCGGGCACGGAAGGAGGACGGAAGCAGCCCACGGCCAGCCCTGCCGTACGGCAGTCGGCCGCCCATTGCACGGCCGCCTCCGGGGACGGCGCACGCACCGAGACCACGGCGGCGTCCGGACGTACCGCTTCCAGACCCGCGGCGGTCAGCCGTGCGTGCAGGTCACCCGCCACGGCGCGCGCCCGTGCGGCCCGCTCGGGCTCGCGCCGCAGCAGGGTGAGCGCCGCGAGCGCCGCACCCGTGGCAGCAGGCGCCAGTCCCGTGTCGAAAATGAACGTCCGCGCCGCGTTGACCAGATGGTCGATCACCCGCGCCGGCCCGAGCACGGCACCGCCCTGACTGCCCAGAGACTTGGACAACGTCACCGTCACGACCACGTCCTCACCCCCCGCGAGCCCCGCCGCGAACGGCGCCCCACGCCCCCCGTCGCCCAGCACCCCGAGCCCGTGCGCGTCGTCGAGCAGCAGCCCCGCCCCGAACTCCCGGCACGCCTCGGCGAGCGCGCCCACGGGCGCCGCGTCCCCGTCCACGGAGAACACCGAGTCGGACACGACGACGGCCTGCCCGTCGTGCGTCCGCAGCGCCTTGCTCACCCCTTCCGGATCCGCGTGTCCTACGACCTGCGTCGCGCCCCGCGCCAGCCGGCAGCCGTCGATCAGGGAGGCGTGGTTGCCCGCGTCGGAGACGATCAGCGAGCCGTGCGGCGCGAGCGTGGTGACCGCGGCAAGGTTGGCCGCGTAGCCGGAGGAGAAGACGAGGGCCGCCTCGAACCCGCAGAACTCGGCCAGCTCGCGCTCCAGTTGGGCATGCAGTTCGGTCGTACCGGTGACGAGCCGCGACCCGGTCGACCCCCCGCCCCAGGTCCGCGCCGCCGCCGCGGCCCCTTCGACGACCTCGGGGTGATGGGCCAGACCCAGGTAGTCGTTGCTCGCGAGATCGAGGAGCGGCGAGTCGGCGGGACGGGGACGCAGGGTCCGTACGAGCCCGGCGCGACGGCGCTGCTCCGCCTGCTCGTCGATCCAGCCGAACGCCATGGTTCCTCCCGGGCTTTTGTAGGCAGTGCACAGACACTAATCGGACGACCAGCCGCCCAGGGTGTGGCAATACCCACACGTCGAACCCTGTCTCTTGTTCAATCTCTCCTTGGCCGCGGGCGGTCCCGTAGGACAGGATCGGACCTCATGGACCTGCTGAACACGCTCGTGGACAAGGGGCTTCGGCGCGAGCTGCCGACCCGCGCGGAAGCACTCGCCGTCCTCGCCACCACCGACGACGACCTGCTGGATGTCGTGGCCGCGGCCGGAAAGGTGCGCCGGCACTGGTTCGGCCGACGGGTGAAGCTCAACTATCTCGTCAACCTCAAGTCCGGCCTGTGCCCCGAGGACTGCTCGTACTGCTCGCAGCGGCTCGGCTCCAAGGCCGAGATCCTGAAATACACGTGGCTGAAACCCGACGCTGCCTCGAAGGCCGCGGCGGCCGGAGTGGCGGGTGGCGCCAAGCGCGTCTGCCTGGTGGCCTCGGGCCGGGGTCCGACGGACCGGGACGTGGACCGGGTCGCGGGCACCATCAAGGCGATCAAGGACCAGAACGAGGGCGTCGAGGTGTGCGCCTGCCTCGGCCTCCTCTCCGACGGCCAGGCGGACCGGCTGCGCGAGGCCGGCGCTGACGCCTACAACCACAACCTCAACACGTCCGAGTCGACGTACGGGGACATCACGACCACCCACACGTACGCCGACCGGGTCGACACCGTGCAGAAGGCGCACGCGGCCGGCCTGTCCGCCTGCTCCGGCCTGATCGCCGGCATGGGTGAGAGCGACGAGGACCTGGTCGACGTCGTCTTCTCGCTCCGCGACCTCGACCCCGACTCGGTGCCGGTGAACTTCCTGATCCCGATGGAGGGCACCCCGCTCGCTGCGGAGTGGCACCTCACCCCGCAGCGCTGTCTGCGCATCCTCGCGATGGTCCGCTTCGTCTGCCCGGACGTCGAGGTACGCATCGCGGGCGGCCGTGAGGTCCACCTGCGCACGATGCAGCCCCTCGCCCTGAACCTCGCCAACTCGATCTTCCTCGGCGACTACCTCACCAGCGAGGGCCAGTCCGGCCACGCCGACCTGGAGATGATCGCGGACGCGGGCTTCGAGGTGGAGGGCGCGGGCGAGGTGACGCTGCCGGAGCACCGGGCGGCTGTGGCGGCGGGCGGGTGCGGATCGCACGAAGGTGCCGGGTGCGGATCGCACGAGGGCGCTGGGTGCGGTGGGCACGAGGGCGCCGGAGTCTGCGGCTCCAGTTCCGCTCCCACGTCTACGTCCGCGCCCGTGCCGCAGGTCGACGAGGTGCGTCGGGATCTGGTCTCCGTACGCCGTCGAGGTGCCGGAACGGATCTCGCGCCCAATGCCTGACCCGATCGGCCGCCTGCCCGTCCCGGAGCTGCTGGAGCTGGACCGGCGGCACGTCTGGCATCCCTACGGTCCGATGCCGGGCCGGCAGGAACCGCTCGTCGTGGAGTCGGCCAGCGGGGTACGGCTCCGACTGGCGGACAGCGGGGGCGAGTTGGTCGACGGGATGTCGTCCTGGTGGTCGGCGATCCACGGCTACAACCACCCCGTGCTCAACGAGGCCGCGCACGAGCAGCTCGGCCGGATGAGCCACGTCATGTTCGGCGGGCTCACCCACGAGCCCGCCGTACGCCTGGCGAAGCTCCTTGTCGACATGTCTCCCGACGGCCTGGAACACGTCTTCCTCGCCGACTCGGGCTCGGTGTCGGTCGAGGTCGCGGTGAAGATGTGCCTGCAGTACTGGCGCTCGCTGGGCCGCCCGGCGAAACAGCGCCTGCTGACCTGGCGCGGCGGCTACCACGGTGACACCTGGCAGCCGATGTCGGTGTGCGACCCCGAGGGCGGGATGCACGAACTGTGGTCGGGGGTACTCCCCCGGCAGGTGTTCGCAGACGCGCCGCCGACGGAGTACGAGGAGTCGTACGCCGACCATCTGCACGAGTTGATCGAGCGGCACGCGCACGAACTGGCCGCGGTGATCGTGGAACCGGTGGTGCAGGGTGCGGGCGGGATGCGGTTCCACTCCCCCGCGTATCTGCGGGTGCTGCGCGAGGCGTGCGACGCGCACGACGTGCTGCTGGTGTTCGACGAGATCGCGACGGGTTTCGGCCGCACGGGCGCGCTCTTCGCGGCGGAGCACGCGGCGGTGACGCCGGACGTGATGTGCGTGGGCAAGGCGCTGACCGGCGGCTACATGACGATGGCGGCGACACTGTGCACGTCGGCCGTGGCCGAAGGCATCTCGCGGGGCGAGGTACCGGTCCTGGCCCACGGCCCGACCTTCATGGGCAACCCGCTGGCGGCGGCCGTGGCCTGCGCCTCGATCGAACTCCTGCTGAACCAGGACTGGTTGACGGAGGTCAAGCGCATCGAGGCGGGACTGCGGGAGGGCCTGGCCCCGGCGGCACAGCTCCCCGGCGTCCGGGACGTCCGCGTCCTCGGCGCCATCGGCGTGGTCCAACTCGACCACGCCGTGGACATGAAGGCCGCCACGGACGCGGCCGTACGCGAGGGCGTGTGGCTACGGCCGTTCCGCGACCTCGTCTACACGATGCCGCCGTACGTCACGGGCGACGCCGACCTGGCTCGGATCGCCCGCGCGGTGTGCGCGGCGGCGCGGGAGGGATGACATGCCGGTACTGGTGATCACAGGCACGGGCACGGAGGTCGGCAAGACGATCACCACGGCCGCCGTCGCAGCGGCAGCGCTCGCGTCCGGCCGCACGGTGGCCGTCCTGAAGGCCGCCCAGACAGGTCTACGGCCGGACGAGCGCGGGGACGCCGACGAGGTCGCGAGGCTCGCGGGTGCCGTGACGGCCACCGAACTCGCCCGGTATCCAGAGCCGTTGGCACCGGGCACGGCCGCACGCCGGGCCGGTCTGGCACCGGTTCGCCCGCACGAAATCGCCGAAGCCGCCCAGAAGTTGGCCACCGAGCACGATCTGGTGCTGGTGGAGGGTGCGGGTGGGCTGCTCGTCCGGTTCGACGCGGAGGGCGGCACGCTTGCTGACGCGGCGCGGTTGCTGGGGGCTCCGGTCCTGGTCGTGGCATCGGCGGGCCTGGGCACCCTGAACACGACGGAACTGACGGCCCGTGAACTCCGTTCCCAGGAGCTCGACTTGCTGGGCGTGGTGATCGGCAGCTGGCCCACCGCGCCTGATCTGGCGTCGCGTTGCAATGTGGCCGACCTGCCGGAGGTGGCGGGGGCACCACTGCTCGGGGCGTTGCCGGAGGGGGCGGGTGCGCTGGCACCGGCGGACTTCCGTGCTGCGGCGCCGAGTTGGGTGGCGCCGCGGCTTGACGGGACGTGGGACGCGGAGGGGTTCGGAGGGCGGGAGGCACCGCCGTCCTGGAACTCCGACACGACCGGGGTCGTCTAGGAAGCCTCCCCCTCGGCCAGCAGCCGTACGAGTTCGATGCGGGACCGGATGCCCAACCGGCTGAAGACGCCGCGCAGATGGTGGTCGATCGTGCGGGGGCTGAGGGCGAGGCGGACGGCGATCTCGCGGTTGGTGGCGCCGTCGGCGGCCATGCGGGCGACCATCAGTTGCTGGGCGGTCAGGCGGGTTGTGGGGGCTCCCGGTGTGGGGAGGGCGGTCGCGCCCACCGGTGTGCCGAGGGCGCGGAGTTCGGCGCGGGCCTGGGCGGCGCAGTGCGGGGCGCCGAAGGACTCGAAGGCCTCCAGCGAGGTGTGCAGCCGGTCGCGGGCCTCGGTACGTCGGCGCAGTCGACGCAGCGCACCGCCGAACAGCAGCTCGGTACGGGCCCGTTCGAAGTCACGGGTGCCGCGCGCGTGGAGGTCGAGGGCGACGCGGTAGTGCTCGACGGCTTCGTCACCGGGGGCGAGCAAGGCCCGGCAACGCGCGCTCAGGGCAAGGTCGTCGGGGCTGCGGACGGCACGTGCCCAGCGGTCGTAGTCGGCGTGTGCGGCACGGGCGATACGGGTGTCGCCGCTACGGACGGCGGCCTCGACATAGTGCGGGGTGGCCAGATGCCGTATCGCCCGGTGCCCGTGCCCCGGCCCGAACCCGGCGAGCGCACGCAGCCGGGCCGCGGCGGCGGCGAACCGGCCACTGCTCAGGTCGAGATAGGCGAGCGCCCACTGGGCGAGAGCGGCGGGCAGCCCCAACCCACGGCCGAGAGCATACGAACGAGCCGCGGCGGCACGTTCCCGGCACACGTCCCCGTCGCCGGTGAGCGCCGCGAACATCGCGAGCGCGGCCTGCAGATGACAGGCACCGTTGTCCTGCCCGGTGGCGTGGGCCTGCCACAGGGCGTCCGCCGTAGCCGTCTCGGCGGCCCGCGGATGCCCGGTCCAGAACTCGGCGTACGCCCGGAACTCCATCGCCTGCGCCACGACCACGGTCGCACCCCCCGCCCGCGCCGAGGCCGCCGCCCGCACGGTGGCGGTGGTGGCACGGGTGTGATCACCGAGCATCAACGCGGCGATCCCGGCATGGATGAGAAGGGTGGGGTCCCCTCCGGGCCCACACCGCCCGGCAGCGGCCTTGAGCAGATCCCGCGCGTCCTCGTACCGCCCCTCGAAGGCAGCGGCCAGTCCCCCGAGCGTCCCATGCGGCACGATCCCGACCCGGGAGGCAACAGCCGCCGCCTCCCGACACCGTCTCAGGTCCCCGGTGTAGATGGCGGCTTCTGTGGCCCGGGCGAGGAGGTGAACGGCGTGGTCGGGGGCGGGAGTTCGGGATGTGGGGATGGAGCGAGGTGTGGCGTTGGTTCGGAGTGCGGCAAGGGTTGGGGGTACGGCGCTCGTTGGGGATGCTGCGGCCGTTGAAGGCGCTCCGGCCGGGGAGTCGACGAGCTTCGCCGCGCAAGTAGACGCCGGCTCCGCGCGTACCGCCTCCGGAGACGCTGAATCCGTGCGCGCCACCCCCGCAAACGCCACGCCCGTACGCCCCGCCACACCCCAAGCCGCCTCCCCTTCTGTCACGGCTGCCACGGCTGCCCCACCTGCCACCTGCGTCCCTCCCCCACAACTCGCTCCATCCGCCCCACCCACCTCACCGGTCCCCGTCCGCACCACCGCCACCAACAACGCGTCGAACGCCTCAGCCGCATTACCCGCCCGCAACGCGAACACCCCGCTCAACGCGTCGCTGTCCGTCGCGGCCGCGAGTCTTCGCGCTCGATCGCCCTCGCCGGACTGCCAGGCATCACCGGCAGCCCGGTTGAGGAGGCGGGACTGTTCACGGGGGTCGCGGGAGAGGGCGGCGGCGCGTTCCACGAGGGCGCAGGCGAGGGGGTGTTCACCGGCGTCGCGTGCCTGTTGCGCGGCCGTGCGGAGTTCCGCGGTGAGCCGCACGCTGGGACCTAGCGCTCCCGCGCCCCGGTGCCAGGAACGTCGCGGAGTCTCGCCCTCGGCGTGCAACACCCGTGCCAGCAACCGGTGGACGTCGCGCCGGTCCGCCGCGGACCCGGTCTCGTACGCGGCGATCCTCGTCCACGCGTCGCGGAAGACGACCCCGCCGGCCGTCGCGTGCGCGACCCCGGCCGTCTCGGCGGCTTCGAGGGGACGGGTGTCGAGCCGCCCCGCCGCGACGGCGCGCAGGAAGGCATGCGTGGCGACCGGGTACTGGTCCGCCGCCGCGAGCAGCAGGAGCAGGCGCGTGTCGTCGGGCAGGGCACGGATCTCCCGGCGATACCGGGTCAGCAACTCCGGTGCCAGGGACGCGGGTTCGGTCGGGAGAGGGTCGAGGCCCGCGGCCTGGCGTGAGGTCAGGCGCGGGAGGAGTTCGGCGGCGGCGCGCGGATCGCCGTAGACCACGCGCAGCACGCGGATGCGGACCCCTTCGGGGAGCGCGGGGTCGAGAGTTCGCCCGGCGTCGGTGCGCGACGGTGGCGAAGTGCGGTCTAGAGAAGTGGGGTTCACCGGAGTCAGCACACAACTGACGTTACTGGCGAGTTAATTCACCCGTAAAGACCGGCGATTTCGCCGATGCGGCGCGCGTAGAACCGCGCTGACACTCCTGACAACCCCACCCGTATCAGGAGGCATCATGCAGCGCCACAAGCGTCGCATCGCCACGGCTCTGTCGGCCGTGACCACCTCGCTCCTTCTGTCACTCTCCCTGGCCTCGACGCCCGCTCAGGCGGCGAGCCACGATCCCATCGTCTTCGTGCACGGCCTGAGCGGTTCGGCGAGCGGCTGGGACGACTGGGTCGCGGACTTCGAGGCCGACGGCTACTCCTCGTCCGAGCTGTTCGCGTGGTCGTACGACTGGACGCAGTCGAACGTCACCACGGCCTCTCAGCTGGCCACCGAGGTCAAGAGCGTGCTCGCGCAGACCGGGGCGTCGAAGGTCGACATCGTCGGTCACTCCATGGGGACACTCAGCTCCCGCTACTTCCTGAAGAACCTGAGCGGCACGTCATACGTCGACCACTTCGTGTCCGTCGCCGGCGTCAACCACGGCACCTCCGTGGCCTCGCTGTGCGGCTGGCTGTACACGTCCTGCAAGGAGATGCAGACGGGCAGTTCGTTCCTCACGGCGCTCAACTCCGGTGACGAGACGCCCGGCAGCGTGTCGTACGCCGCCTACTGGTCGGACTGCGACGCGGCGATCGACCCGGACACCTCCGCCGAGCTGAGCGGCGCGACCAACGTCGACGTCGGGTGCATCTCGCACACCGACATGAACAACGACCACGGCGTCTACGAGCAGGTCCGGGACTTCATCTCCTGATCCTGCTCCTGGTCCCGGCCCTGCCCCTTCCCGGCGGCAGCGGGGGTGGTCAAGGGCGGCAGGGGGGACAATCCCGGTAGGGACCGGTTTCGGTCCGGTCCGGGAGGTCGTCATGCCGCTACGGTCCGCAGGCTCCGGCGCAGTGCCGCGGGACGCCGTCCACCACCCGCTGTTCGCCCGCTACTACGCCCGTTTCAGCGTGAGCGCCGAGTCCCGGTTCGGCCTGGCCGGGATGCGGGACCGGCTGCTCGCCGGGCTCTCCGGGCGGGTGATCGAGATCGGGGCCGGAAACGGCCTGAACTTCGCGCACTATCCGAGCGCCGTCTCGGAGGTCGTCGCGATCGAACCCGAGCGGACTCTGCGGCAGCTCGCCGTGGAGTCCGCGCACCACTCCGACGTGCCCGTCGACGTGGTCCCGGGCGCGGCGGAGAAGCTGCCCGTCAAGAGCGAGGCCTTCGACGCGGTCGTCCTCTCGCTGGTGCTGTGCAGCGTGCGCGATGTGCCGCGGGCGCTCGCAGAGGTACGGCGGGTGCTGCGGCCCGGTGGAGTCGTCCGGTTCTTCGAGCACGGCCGGGGCGGCGGACCGGCGATGACGTTCACCCAGCGTGCCCTGGACCGCACCCTGTGGCCGCCGCTGAACGGCGGCTGCCATCTGGGCCGCGACCCGGTCGCCGCGCTGCGCGACGCGGGGTTCGAACTCGGGCCGTACCGGCGGGTGTTGATCCCCGAGAAGGGGCCGACGCTGCCGTCCTCGTACTGCGTCCTGGGCACCGCATGGCGCCCGGTGCCCGAAGACCTCACCTCGGAGAAGTGATCACAGGCTCCACTGGCGCAACTCCTGCGCGATCTCGTCGACCGACGCCTCGCCGCTCTTCACCAACCGGGCCAGTTCACGGACCTGTTCGGGCGAGGTAACGACCTTCAGGCCGCTGGCGACGAGGTAGGCGTATGCGACGGCGGAGGCGAAGAGGGCGTTGGAGCGCTCCAACGCGGGGACATGGATGAGGAGTTGGAGCAGGGCGGCGGCGCGCGCGTGCGGACTGTCGTAGACCGGGACGTCGAATATGTCGGCCTGGTGGCGCGCGACGGCGGCGACGAGCGCGCCCCAGTCGGTGACCTGCGGATCACCGGGTGTCTTCTGTTCGGCGAGCATCAACAGCCAGGCGAGGTCGATCCTGAGATTGCTCAACGGATCAGCGGCGACCTTCGCGGGTGTGCTCCCCGTCGGCGCCGAACTCGTCGGCGAAGACGGACTCGTACTGCTTCATGAAGTCGGCCGCGGCCTCGACGAAGGTGTGGCCGACCTCCCCGGTGTCCTGTCTGACCAGCTCTTCTATGTAGCGATTGACGCTCATCCCACGGGCCAGGGCACGCTCACGCGCCGCGCGGGCGGTGCCCTCGTCCACGCGTACGTTCAGCTGGGTCTTCGCCATACCTAGACGCTAGCGCCGGATCGCTAGCATCGGCAAGGGCTCGGTCTGCGCATGGAGGGCGGGTGGAGAGTGCCCCTTACACCGGTATCGGGGGCCCGACCTGGGGTGGAGACCGCCTCGGTCGCACGGGGGATATCGGGTGTGTGGCGCGTCACACTAGGCTCGGCCCGCGACGAAGACGTCGGAACGACGACGAGCGAAGACGACGAGTGAAGGATTCCCAGGGGGCCGTCTTGTCCACATCTGCTGCGCAGCATGTCCCGGGTCAGGCATCGGCCGGCGGGATCGCGGCCCGCGCCCGCGGTCTGACCAAGGCCTACGGCTCGGGCGAGACGACCGTGCTCGCCCTGGACTCGGTGGACGTGGACATCGCGCGGGGTCGTTTCACCGCGGTCATGGGTCCTTCGGGCTCCGGGAAGTCCACGCTGATGCACTGCCTGGCGGGGCTCGACACCGTTTCGGCCGGACAGGTGTGGCTCGGCGACACCGAGATCACGGGGCTGAAGGACCGCGAGCTGACCCGGCTGCGCCGGGACCGGATCGGGTTCATGTTCCAGTCGTTCAACCTCATCCCGACCCTCAATGCGGCCGAGAACATCACGCTGCCCATGGACATCGCCGGCCAGAAACCGGACCAGAAGTGGCTGGACCAGGTCATCGACACGCTCGGGCTGCGGGACCGGCTCAAGCACCGGCCGTCCCAGCTGTCCGGGGGGCAGCAGCAGCGCGTGGCCTGCGCGCGGGCGCTCGCCTCCCGCCCCGAGCTGATCTTCGCGGACGAGCCGACCGGCAATCTCGACTCGCGGTCCGGTCTGGAGGTGCTCGGCTTCCTGCGCGACGCGGTCGACGATCTCGGGCAGACCGTGGTCATGGTCACCCACGACCCGGGCGCCGCCGCCCACTCCGACCTGGTGCTCTTCCTCGGGGACGGGCGGATCGTGGACGAGATGGAGCGGCCTACGGCGGAGGCGGTGCTGGAGCGGATGAAGCGGTTCGACCTGGCGAGGGGACAGTTCGACGCTCCCGGTCCTGGCCCTGGCCCTGGCCCTGGTCATGGGCCCGCCCCCTCGGAGGGCACGGCCGGCGCACCCGACGTAACCCTCGACAAGGACTGAACCCGTGCTGAAGGCGACCCTCCGGAGCTTCCTCGCGCACAAGGGACGGCTGCTGCTCTCGGCGCTCGCCGTCGTGCTGTCGGTGGCCTTCGTGTCCGGCAGTCTGATCTTCTCGGACACGGTGACCCGCACCTTCGACCGGCTCTTCGCCTCTACGTCCGCCGATGTGACCGTCGAGCCGAAGCAGGACCTCAAGTCCTCGGTGCCCACCGGCGCGACCGAGACCGTACCCGCCTCGCTCGCCGGGCAGGTGGCGAAGGTCGCCGGGGTCGCCTCGACCCACGCCGACGTGTCCGTCGAGAACATCGTGGTCGTCGACAGCGGGAACAAGTCGGTCGGCCCGACCACCGGCGCGCCCACCATCGCCACCGACTGGTACCTCACCGACCGCAGCCCGGTGAAACTGACCTCGGGCCACGCCCCGCAGGGCGCCGGCGAGGCCCTCCTGGACGCGGACACCGCCGACAACAAGCACGTGGGGATCGGTGACACGCTGGCGGTCCAGGCGCAGCCGGGCACCTTCCACGTCAAGATCGTCGGCATCGCCACCTTCACCACCACCAACCCCGGCGCCGCACTGGTCTTCCTCGACCCCGCCACCGCGAAGTCCCAGCTGCTGGGAGCGCCCGACCGGGCCACGAGCATCTCGGTGGACGCGGCGAAGGGTGTCGACGACGCCGTACTGAAGCAGCGGGTGACCGCCGCGATCGGCTCTTCCGGTGCGTACGACATCAAGACCGCCGACGAGCAGGCGAAGTCGGCCGCCGCCGATCTGGGCGGCTTCCTCGACGTGATCAAGTACGTGATGTTGGGATTTGCCGGCATCGCGGTCCTGGTCGGTGTGTTCCTGATCGTCAACACGTTCTCGATGCTGATCGCCCAACGCACCCGCGAACTGGGCCTGTTGCGTGCCCTGGGCGCCGACCGCAAGCAGGTGCGGCGGTCGGTGCTCACCGAGGCGCTGCTGCTCGGGCTGGTCGGTTCAACTCTCGGGCTGGCGGCGGGGATCGGGCTCGCGGCCGGGCTGATCAAGCTGATGACCGCGTTCGGCATGAACCTCAAGACCACGGAGATGGTGGTCGGTTGGCCGACTCCCGTGGCGGCGTACGTGGTTGGGGTCGGCGTCACCTTCGTCGCCGCGTATCTCCCGGCCCGGCGCGCGGCCGGTGTCTCGCCGATGGCGGCCCTCGCGGACGCCGAAGTCGCGGGCGTGGGACGGCCGTTGAAGGTGCGTGCAGTCGTGGGTTCGATCGTCGGGGCGATCGGTGTGGCCGCGCTGGCGGGCTGCGCCGCCGCGACGAGCACGGCCTCGTCCTCCTCCCTCCTGGGCCTCGGTATCGTCCTCACCCTGATCGCGACCGTGATCGCGGGCCCGCTCCTGGTCCGCCCGATGATCCGGGTACTGGGCGGCGCCTTCCCCGCCCTGTTCGGCTCTGTCGGCCGGATGAGCCAGCGCAACGCCCTGCGCAACCCGCGCCGTACGGGCGCCACCGCGGCGGCCCTGATGGTGGGGCTCGCCCTGGTCGGCGGGATGTCGGTGGCGAGCGCGTCCATGTCCAAGTCCTTCGACCAGCAGATCGACAAGACCCTGGGCGCCGACTTCGTGATCCAGAACGGCAACTTCCTGCCGTTCTCCAAGGAGGTCACGGACCATGTGCGCGCCACCGACGGCGTCGGTCTCGTCGTACGGGCCCGCTTCGCGCCCCTCGCGGTCCGGCTGCCGGACGGCAAGCGGGTGGAGACTACGGCGGCCGGATACGACACCCCGCTCGACGACGTGGCCCACATCAAGTACGCGGCGGGCGACACGAGTTCGGCGCTCGCGGCCGGACACCTCGCCATGGAGGCCGACTTCGCGAAGAAGCACGGCGTACGGATCGGCAGCGTGCTCCCCGTCGAGTTCCCGGGCGGACGCACCACACGGCTGACGGTGGGCGCCCTGAGCGACCAGGGCTCCTCCGGCGGGTTCGGGACGCAGGGCGGGCTGTTCTTCGGGATCGCCACGGCCGAGAAGTACGTCCCGAACGGCCAGGACTCCTCGCTGTACGTGAACGCCACCTCCGGCACCGGCGCCGACCAGCTCCGCAAGGCGCTGGAGACGACGCTGAAGCCCTATCCGCAGGTCCAGGTCCGCGACCAGGCCGACTACAAGAAGCTGGTCCACGACCAGATCGCCGTGCTCCTGTATCTGGTTTACGCGCTGCTGGGGCTGGCCATCGTCATCGCGGTGCTCGGCGTGGTCAACACCCTTGCCCTGTCGGTCGTGGAGCGCACCCGCGAGATCGGCCTGCTGCGCGCGATCGGACTCGGCCGGCGCCAACTGCGGCGGATGATCCGGCTGGAGTCGGTGGTGATCGCGGTGTTCGGCGCGGTACTGGGACTCGGGCTGGGCCTGGTGTGGGGCGTCTGCGCCCAACAAGTCCTGGCCCTCCAGGGCATGAAGGCGCTCGCGATTCCGTGGACCACGATCGTCGCGGTGGTGATCGGCTCGGCGGTCGTCGGCATCGTGGCGGCGCTGCTGCCGGCGTTGCGTGCGTCCCGTATGAACGTGCTGGCGGCGATCGCGCACGAGTGATGGAATCGCGGCGGCCACTCAAGTCGCCCCCTGCCGAGGAGAGTTCATGCCGCGCCCGTTCCGCTTCGGGGCCAGTCTGCTCACGTCCGCGCCCGCCGACGAGTGGCGCGCGAGATGCCGAAGGGCCGAGGAGCTCGGCTACGACGTGATCCTGGTCCCGGACCATCTGGGCATGGTCGCGCCGTTCCCGGCGCTGGTCGCGGCGGCTGAGGCGACCCAGCGGCCGCGGGTGGGCACGTTCGTGCTCAACGCGGGTTTCTGGAACCCGACTCTGCTGGCCCGCGAGGTCACGACGACCAACGACCTGAGCGGCGGACGCCTCGAACTCGGCCTCGGCACCGGTTACGTACAGGCGGAGCACGACACGGCCGGCCTGCCCTTCGGTTCGCCCGGGGAACGCGTGGACCAACTGCGGCGTACGGTCGAGGAGTTGGGGCGGCTGCTGGACGCCGCGAAGTGCCGGGTACCGCTGCTCCTCGGCGGCAACGGGGACCGCATGCTGCGTCTGACCGCCGAGCACGCGGACATCGCGGCGTTCGCGGGGGCGAGCCTGGAGCCAGGCAGCACGACGGGCAAGCTGGCGCCGGTGGACGCCGCCGAGTTCGGCCAACGGGTCGCCCGGTACCGGGAGTTCGCGGCCACACGCAAGGAACCCGCCGCCGAGCTCAACCTCCTCATCCAGCTCGTGGCGGTGACCGACGATCCCGCGAGCGCACTCCGGCCGCTGCTGGACCGCCGACCGGACCTGACCCTGGAGCAGGTGCTGGACCTGCCCGTCATGCTGGTCGGCACGCTGGACCGGATCACCGCGAAGGTGCGTACGCTGCGCGAGCGGTACGGGTTCTCCTATCTCACCGTGCTGGAGCCGTACATGGAGGCGTTCGCGCCGGTGGCCGAGGAACTGCGGCGCGAGCCTGTCGGGGCAACCTCATGACGACCCGGCCGGGCACTCTCATGACGACCCGTCGGGCCAACCCGTGACGGCCCGTCGAGCCAACCCCATGAGGGACGGTCGCGCCGAGACCCACTGGCCGCAGGCGAAACCCTCTCGCCCCGCACGCCCACCCTCTGCTTGGCTCGCCCCATGAGCGATCTTCATATCCGCAGTGCCGCCCTCGCCGACATCGACGCAGTCCTGGCCTTCTGGCGCGAGGCCGCCGAAGGGACGAGCATCAGCGACGACCGCGACGGCGTGGCCCGGCTCATCACCAGGGACCCGGACGCGCTGATCCTCGCGGAACGTGACGGGCGGCTCGTCGGGTCCGTGATCGCCGGTTTCGACGGCTGGCGCTGCCACCTCTACCGACTGGCCGTGCATCCGGACCACCGCCGACGCGGCATCGGCTCGGCGCTGCTCACGGCTGCCGAGGTGCGGTTCGTGGCGCTGGGCGGGCGCCGCGGGGACGCGATGGTGCTGGAGCGCAACGAGACCGGACAGCATGCGTGGCGCGCGGCGGGGTACGCACCCGAGGAACAGTGGCGACGCTGGGTGAAGCACCTCACCATCTGATCACTTTGCCCATCCTTTACTATTGGCGGACGACTCCGAATTTCGACATCTCCACGACCTTCGGCATCTCCACGACCTTCGGCATCTCCACGAAAGGTGTGAGCGTCCGCCCATGGGCGAGCCTCCCAGTACGCGACATCGCGCGAACCTCCCTGCCCTGTCCGATCATGGGACGGAGGTGACCCGATGACCGAAGTGCTTCTGCTGCTGGTGGCGATCCTGCTCTCGCTCGCCTGTGGTGCCTTCGTCGCGGCCGAGTTCTCGCTGACCACCGTCGAGCGCAGCGAGCTGGAGCGCGCGGTCGAGCGGGGCGAGCGGGGCGCCGCGGGTGCCCTGAAGGCCGTACGGAATCTGACGTTCCAGCTCTCCGGGGCGCAGCTCGGTATCACCGTCACCAATCTGGTCGTCGGCATGCTCTCCGAGCCGTCGATCGCCGCGCTGATCGCGGGCCCGCTCGAATCGCTGGGCATCTCGCACTCCGCGTCGAAGTCCGTCGCACTGGTGCTGGGTACGGCGCTGTCGACGGTGTTCCTGATGGTCGTCGGCGAGCTGGTGCCGAAGAACTGGGCGATCTCGTCGCCGCTCAGCGTGGCGAAGCGGGTGGGCAACGCGCAGCGCTGGTTCAGTGCCGCGTTCCGCCCGTTCATCAGCCATCTGAACAACACGGCCAACCATGTGGTGCGGGCCTTCGGCCTGGAGCCGGCCGAGGAGCTGGCCTCCGCGCGCGGGCCGCAGGAACTGGCCGCGCTGGCCCGGCACTCCGCCAGGGAGGGCGCCCTGGAGCCGGACACGGCCGAGCTGTTCGTCCGGACCCTCAACCTCGCCGATCTCACCGCGGAGAACGTGATGACGCCCCGCGTCCAGGTCGTCGCCCTCGATGCCCAGGCGACCTGCGAGGACGTGGCGAACGCGACGCGGGCGACCGGGCTGTCCCGGTTCCCGGTCTACCGCGGCAACCTCGACGAGGTCGTCGGCACCGTGCACATCAAGGACGTGCTGGCGGTGCCGGCGGACCGGCGAACCCGCTTCCCCCTCTCCGAGGTCATGCGCGAACCCCTTCTCGTCCCGGAGTCCCTGACCGTGGACCGCCTTCTGGACCGGCTGTCGGGCAAGCGCACGATGGCCGTCGTCATCGACGAGTACGGCGGTACGGCCGGGGTCGCGACCCTGGAGGACATCGTCGAGGAGGTCGTAGGAGAGGTGCGGGACGAGCACGACCCGCACGAGACGCCCGACCTGGCCCCGGCCGGGGCGGACGACGACGGCCGCACGCTGTACTCGGCGGACGGCGCCGCCCGTATGGACCAGCTCGCGCGCGTGGGACTGCGGGCGCCGGAGGGGCCGTACGAGACGCTGGCCGGTCTGGTCGCCAGTGAGCTGGGGCGGATTCCGGAGGTCGGGGACATCGTCGAGGTCGCCGGGTGGCGGATCGACGTGGTGGACGCGTCGGGGCGTCGGGCCGCGCGACTGCTGCTGCACGCGCCGCTCGACGACTCCGGTTCCGATTCGGGTTCCGATTCCGTGAAGGGGGAGCTGTGACCGCCGTACAACTGCTGATCGGGTTGGCGACGCTGGTCGTCAACGCCTTCTTCGTGGCCGCCGAGTTCGCGTTGATCTCGGTGCGCCGCAGCCAGATCGAGCCGCACGCCGAGCAGGGCGACCGGCGTGCGAAGAGCGTGCTGTGGGGTCTGCAGCACGTGTCGGCGCTGATGGCCGCGGCCCAGCTCGGCATCACGCTGTGCACGCTGGTGCTCGGCATCGTCGCGGAACCGGCGATCGCGCATCTGCTGGAACCGGTGTTCCACGCGGTCGGCGTGCCGGAGGGCGCGGGGCACGTGGTGTCCTTCGTGATCGCGTTGGCCGCGGCGACCTATCTGCACATGCTGCTCGGCGAGATGGTGCCGAAGAACATCGCCCTGGCCGAGCCGGTCCGCAGTGCGCTGCTCCTCGGGCCCCCGCTCGTGACCCTCTCCCGGGCGCTGCGCCCGGTGATCTTCACGATCAACGCGTTCGCGAACACGCTCCTCAAACTGCTGCGCGTCGAGATCAAGGACGAGGTCACGGCGTCCTTCTCGGACGCCGAACTGGCCCGGATCGTGCGGGACTCCGGAGAGGCCGGGCTCATCGACGAACGGGCCCTGGAGCGGCTGAACGACGCGCTGGAGTTGGGCAGGCGGCCCGTGCGGGACGTCGTACTCCCCCTGGAGCGCGTCGACTACGTGGTCGCGGGCATCACCCCGGCGGAGCTGGAGGTCCTGTCGGCCGAGTCCGGCTTCTCCCGCTTCCCGGTGGTGGACGGCGAGCGCCGCATCATCGGCTACCTGCACGTGAAGGACGCGCTCGACGCCTCGCCGCGCGACGAGCCGTTCAAGGTGGAGGACATGCGGTCCATCGCGAACGTGAAGGAGAGCACCCCGCTGGACGACGTCCTCACCGCGATGCGCAGCAGCCGTACGCATCTCGCGGCGGTGCTCGACGAGGAGGGGCGACTCACGGGGCTGGTGACCATGGAGGACGTGCTGCGCGAGCTGTTCGGGCAGCGGGCGTAGGCCGGGACGGGTGCCGGTGGAGGCCCACCTACCGGCGGGTATGTACACGGGTTACCATCTCTGTCGCCATGCAGACGAATCCCACTCACACCAGCCTGGTCGCGATCGGCGACTCCTTCACCGAGGGCATGTCGGACCGGCTCCCGGACGGCACCTACCGGGGCTGGGCCGACCTCCTCGCCGGCCGGATGGCCGCCCGGACGCCCGGCTTCCGGTACGCCAACCTCGCCGTGCGGGGCAAGCTGATCGCGCAGATCGTCGACGAGCAGGTCGGCCCGGCGGCCGCCATGCAGCCCGATGTGATCACGCTGGTGGGCGGCCTGAACGACACCCTGCGCCCCAAGTGCGACATGGGCCGGGTCCGCGCCCTCCTGGAGGAGGCCGTCGAACGCCTCACCCCGGCCTGCAAACACCTGGTCCTGATGCGCAGCCCAGGCCGCCAGGGCCCGGTTCTGGAGCGCTTCCGCCCCCGCATGGAGGAACTCTTCACCTGCGTGGACGACGTGGCCGCCCGCCACGGCGCCCTCGTCGTCGACCTCTACGGCGCCCCCTCGCTCGGCGACCCGCGCGCGTGGGACGTCGACCGCCTCCACCTCACGGATGAGGGCCACCGCCGCGTCGCCGAGGCGGTCTGGCAGACCCTCGGCTACGAGCCCGAGGACGCGGAGTGGCGCACCCCGATGCCCCCGACCCCACCCCCGAACTGGACCGCCCGCCGCGTCGAAGACGCCCGCTTCACCCGCCAGTACCTCCTCCCCTGGATCGGCCGCCGCCTCACCGGCCGCTCCTCGGGGGACGGCCGGACAGGCGCCCAATTTAGCGCTGAACTGGGCAAAGCCTTCTGGGTCACCCCTGCGGACCACACAAACCCTGGCCCTGTGACGGACTGGCGACAGGTAGAGCCCTAACCCAGAGCCTCGCCCGGATGCCATGCGCCGATTGAACGCGGAGCCTCACCCGCACGACACCTGCAGCCGACAGACCGACGTCACGCCGCGAGTCGTACAGCGTCCTGAGCGAGGACCTGCGTCCTGTCGACCTCAACGACCGGCCGCCTGTAGCTCACGGCGAGCCCGGAGCGTGTGATGAACTCCACCAGTTCACATCGCAGCACACCCAAGGCCGGCACAACCGCCACCTCCAGGGCAGCAGCCAACGCGGGTAGCTCGGCAGCGAGTTCCCACGAAGTCGACACGAAAGAGAACACACCCAGCTCGGGAAGATCCGCCAGCCGGAAGCCGATCCGGACTTCCGGCATCGGTCCGCGACCTGCCCGGGCTGCCGCCTTGCGGTCAGCCAGGTTCGTCGGACAACCACACAGTGATCCACGTGGGCCCGCCGGCTCCAAGAACCGGGTTCCGTCGCGGACATGGAAAGTCTCACCAGGTCCGCGCCTCACCATCCGAAGCGAAACGGCCCCCCTGCCATCCAGCAAGACAGGAACGCGATCGCAGCAAGTGAGGACTTCAACAACACGTTCGTCGCCGGTGCCCAGCAGCTGCGGCACACCTCCATAGACCCCACCCAAGGCATCAGCGATTGCATGGTCGTCAGTCGTGATGCGCCACGCCGACACCGCAATGGGCCTTCCACCTCGCTGTCGCACCACATGGAAGCGGCCCACGGGATCGGCTGCGGATCCGCGCGGCAGATTCGCCCCATCGACGCCGAGCTTCTGATCCCAGCTGGGGCTATTGTGCGAGTGGGGAGCCATGATCGTCCTCCGGCGACGCGATGTTCAGAGGCTCCGAGGATCCAAAGTAATCGCCGCTTGACCTAACCGGAAATCACGTGTAGCGAGATGCCAGTCCCGCACGTCATCAGGTCCGATGAAGGTCTGATCAGTTCCTACCAACACTGCAACGTCAACAGCGACCCAACCGCGCACCTACGCATTACGAGACCATGAGCGTTCGTGTTGCCCAGTGCCTCGCCGTGCCGCCAAGTGACGTTTTTCCTGATCAGAGCACATGCGGCAGGTTGACCTGTACCGCCCCGTGACACACCGTCCAAAGGCGTCCGGCCACCGGGCGGCCACCACGAGCGCCATGACCACGGGCGTTGCCACCGTCATTCACCCGCCACACCCGTTGTCGCAACGCCACAAGTCACGGACATACCGCGCCCAAAGCTCCCCTACGGGTCCGGCAGGCATCGACAATGACAGCAGCAATTACGTGTCGCTTCCTCTCGCAGGCAGATAGTCGACCCAGGGTTGCTCGCTCTTAGCCTGGTCGACAGCAAGCGTGGCCGACAACCGAATGCCGCGCGCCCCGTGGTCCGGTGGGGAAGGGCGCGTTACCGACCGACCACGACGGCGTCCATGGTCATTGTGGCCACCGTCAGACCGCCGCACATGAAGCTGACGCCACCCAGGGCTCGGCGCTCAGTAAGCCTGAACTCCGTGCTCCCTGAAGCGTTCGCGAACGTTCTCGATCAGGTCGGGGTCGGGCACCGGGTTGTCGAGCAATGGGAAGGGGATCCCGAGGGCTTCGTACTTCGCGGCACCGAGTTTATGGAAGGGCAGCACGTCGACCCGCTCGACCGCGCCGAGTCCCGCCACAAAGCCGGCCAGGGCGTCCACGGACTCCAGATCGTCGGTCCAGCCGGGGACCAGGACGAATCGGATCCACATGGGGGCGCCGAGTCGGTCGAGTCGGGTGGCGAAGTTGAGGGTGGGGGCGAGTTCGCCGCCTGTGAGGTGGCGGTAGGTCGTGATGTCGAAGGACTTGATGTCCAGGAGCACCAGGTCCGTGTCGGCGAGGAGTTGGTCCGTGGCGCGGGCGCCGAGGAAGCCGGAGGTGTCGAGCGCGGTGTGCAGGCCGGCTTCCTTGCAGCGGCGCAGGACTTCCGCGGTGAACGCGGGCTGGAGCAGTGGCTCGCCGCCGGTGATGGTGACCCCGCCGCCGGCCGTGGTGACGAAGTCGCGGAACTTCCCGATCTCCGCCATCACCGCGTCGACGCTCATCTCCTGGCCGTCGCGCATGTGCCAGGTGTCGGGGTTGGCGCAGTACAGGCAGCGCAGCGGGCAGCCTGAGACGAAGAGGACGAACCGGGTCCCGGGCCCGTCCACGCCGGTGGACAGGTCCCAGGAGTGGATCCGGCCGGTGGTCGTGGTGCGCCCGGTGCTCACAGCGATCCGTGGAAGGTACGGCTGATCACGTCGAGCTGCTGCTCACGGGTCAGCCGGACGAAGTTGACTGCGTAGCCGGACACGCGGATGGTCAAGTCCGGGTAGTTCTCCGGGTGTTCCATCGCGTCCTCCAGCGTCGCGCGGTCGAGGACGTTGACGTTCATGTGGAAGCCGCCGGCCGACATGTAGGCGTCGAGGATGCCCACCAGGTGCCCGGCGCGCTCGTCGGGCGCGTGCCCCAGCCCCTCGGGCGTGATCGTCGTCGTCAGCGAGATCCCGTCACGTGCCTGCTCGTACGGCAGCTTCGCGACCGAGAGCGCGGAGGCGGCCACCCCGTGCCGGTCACGGCCGTTCATCGGGTTGGCGCCGGGCGCGAACGGCGCCCCGGTACGGCGGCCGTCCGGGGTGTTGCCGGTGTGCTTGCCGTAGACGACGTTCGAGGTGATCGTCAGCACCGACTGGGTGTGTTCGGCGTTCCGGTAGGTGGGGTACTGGCGCACCTTCGCCATGAAGGACTCCACCAGGCCTACGGCGATGCTGTCGGCTCGGTCGTCGTTGTTGCCGTACGCGGGGAAGTTGCCCTCGGTGCCGAAGTCGACGGCGAGGCCGGTGGCGTCCCGGAACACCTTCACCCGGGCGTACTTGACGGCGGACAGGCTGTCGGAGGCGACCGACAGGCCGGCGATGCCGCAGGCCATGAAGCGGTGCACGGGGTAGTCGTGCAGGGCCATCTCGATGCGTTCGTAGGCGTACTTGTCGTGCATGTAGTGGATGACGTTGAGCGCGTTGACGTACGTCCGCGCCAGCCAGTCCAGGACGTGGTCGTAGGCCTTGGACAGTTCCTCGTAGTCCAGGTACTCGCCGGTCAGCGGGGGCGTCGGCGACGCGACCTGTTCGCCGGTCATCTCGTCGCGGCCGCCGTTGACCGCGTACAGCAGGGCCTTGGCGAGGTTGACCCGGGCGCCGAAGAACTGCATCTGCCTGCCGACCTGCATCGCCGACACACAGCAGGCGATCGCGGTGTCGTCGCCGGTGCACGGGCGCAGCAGCTCGTCCGACTCGTACTGGACGGCGCTGGTGTCGATCGAGACCTGAGCACAGAACTCCTTGAATGCGAAGGGGAGTTGGGGCGACCACAGGACCGTCAGGTTGGGTTCGGGGGCGGGGCCGAGGTTGTACAGGGTCTGCAGGAAGCGGAAGGACGTGCGGGTGACCAGGGTGCGGCCGTCGGCGCCCATGCCGCCGATGGACTCCGTCACCCAGGTCGGGTCGCCGGAGAACAGGGCGTCGTACTCGGGGGTGCGCAGGAACCGTACGATCCGCAGCTTGATCACGAAGTCGTCGATCAGTTCCTGGGCGCGGGACTCGTCCAAGGCGCCTTCATCCAGGTCGCGTTGGAGGTAGATGTCGAGGAAGGTGGAGGTACGGCCGAGCGACATCGCGGCGCCGTTCTGCTCCTTCACGGCGGCCAGGTAGGCGAGGTAGAGCCACTGCACGGCCTCGTGGGCGGTGGCTGCGGGGCGTGAGACGTCGCAGCCGTATGTGGCCGCCATCCGCGTCAGCTCGCCCAACGCCCGTGTCTGTTCGGCGAGTTCCTCACGGTCCCGGATGACCTCGACGGAGGAGGCGCAGGCGTCGAGCAGGGCCCGCTCGGCCTTCTTGGCCTCGATCAGGCGGTCCGTGCCGTACAGCGCCACGCGGCGGTAGTCGCCGATGATCCGGCCGCGACCGTAGGCGTCGGGCAGGCCGGTGATGATGCCGGCCTTGCGGGCGGCCCGCATTTCGGGGGTGTACGCGTCGAAGACACCGTCGTTGTGGGTCTTGCGGTAGGTGCCGAAGACGCGTGAGACGAACGGATCGGACTCGTAGCCGTAGGCCCTCAGGCTGTTCTCGACCATGCGCAGGCCGCCGTTGGGCATGATCGCGCGCTTGAGCGGGGCGTCGGTCTGCAGGCCGACGATCAGTTCGCGCTCGCGGTCGATGTATCCGGGCGCGTGCGAGGTGATCGTGGAGGGGGTTGCCGTGTCGACGTCGAGGATGCCCTTGCGCCGTTCCTCCGGGAACAGGGCGCTGACCTTCTCCCACACGCCTCGCGTGCGGTCGGTGGCGCCGGTCAGGAAGGTGGCGTCGCCTTCGTACGGCGTGTAGTTGGCCTGGATGAAGTCGCGGACGTCGACGCTCCCCCAGCCTTCGGCCGGGGGGACCCCCATCTCGCTTCGCTCGCGCCATCGTGTGCCGGCGAAGCCGCGCCATGCCTCGGATGCGCGTGTTCCAGCTACCGCTGTCGTTGTCATCGCCGGTTCTCTCCCTTGTTCCGCACGGGGATGTCTCCCTGACTCCATGCTGGTACGGCGCTCCGGTCGTCGGGAGGGCCGGTCAGGGCCCTGACCTTGGCCGTCCGACCCACGGGGAGGGCCGAACGGCCCTCCCCGCCGCGGACGCTCACACGGCGGGCGGACCGGGACGGACGAGCGTGCCCGACCGGCCGTGGACGATCTCGTAGGCCGCGTCCAGGGCGCCGATCGCAGCCACTCCCCCGGTACGTTCGACGAACCGGGCAGCCGCCTCGGTCTTGGGACCCATCGAACCCTCCGGGAAGCCGCCCCGGCGCAGCTCGGCCGGGGTGGCGCCGAGGACGGGCCGCTGGTCGGGGGTGCCGTAGCCGGAGTAGACGCAGGGCACGTCCGTGAGGATGAGCAGGAAGTCGGCCTTCAAGTGCTCGGCGAGCAGGGCCGCCGTGAGGTCCTTGTCGACGACGGCCTCCGCCCCGGTGAGCGCGCCGGTGTCGAAGTCCGCGGTGACAGGGACACCTCCGCCGCCCGCGCAGATGACGAGCGTGCCGCTGCCCAGCAGTTCGTGGATGGTGTCGGTCTCCAGGATTCGTTCGGGTACCGGGGAGGGGACGACGCGGCGCCAGCCGGTGGTGTCGGCGGCGATGTGCCAGCCGCGTTTGCGCGCGAGCGCGGACGCGATGTCGTAGGGGTACACCTGGCCGACGAACTTGGTGGGGTGCTCGAAGGCCGGGTCGTCGGCTCGGACGAGGGTGTGGGTGACCAGCGCGGCGATCCGGCGTCCGGGCAGGGCGTCGTGCAGGGTGCGGGCCAGCAGGGAGCCGATCATGCCCTGGGTCTGGGCGCCGAGCAGGTCGAGCGGGTAGGGGGCGCTGAGGGCGGGGTCGGCGGCGCTCTCGACGGCGAGCAGGCCGATCTGGGGGCCGTTGCCGTGGGTGATGACGATCTCGTGGTCGTGGGCGAGGGCGGCGATCGCGGTCGTCACCCGGTCGATGTTCGCCTCCTGGACCACCGCGTCGGGGCGTTCGCCGCGGTGCAACAGGGCGTTGCCGCCCAGCGCGATGACGATGCGCATGGCTCAGTCCTCCAACGTGGCGACGAGTACGGCCTTGATGGTGTGCAGTCGGTTCTCCGCCTGGTCGAAGACGATCGAGGCGGGGGACGAGAACACGTCGTCGGTGACCTCAAGGCCGTCCAGTCCGTAGGTGTCGAAGAGGTCCTGGCCGAGGTGGGTGCGACGGTCGTGCAGGGCCGGCAGGCAGTGCATGAACTTCACGTCCGGGTTTCCGGTGGCGGCCAGCGTCTTGTCGTTCACCTGGTACGGGAGGAGCAGCTCTATCCGCTTGCGCCAGGAGTCGGCGGGCTCACCCATGGAGACCCAGACGTCGGTGTGCAGGAAGTCCGCGCCGCGTACGGCGGTCTCGACGTCCTCGGTGAGGGTGATCCGGGCGCCGCTGTCCTCGCCCAACGCGCGGCAGACGGCGACCAGTTCGGCCGTCGGCCACAGCGCCCTGGGTGCGGCGATGCGGACGTCCATGCCGAGCAGGGAGCCCATCGACAGCAGCGAGTTGCCCATGTTGTTGCGGGCGTCGCCGAGGTAGCAGTAGCTGATGTCCGGCAGGGGCTTGAGGCTGTGCTCGTGCATGGTGAGGACGTCGCACAGGCTCTGGGTGGGGTGCGCGGTGTCGGTCAGGCCGTTGTAGACGGGAACCCCGGATCGGGCGGCGAGTTCGGTGACGATCGACTGGGCGGAGCCGCGGTACTCGATGCCGTCGAACATCCGGCCCAGCACCCGGGCGGTGTCGGCGATGGACTCCTTGCTGCCGACGTGAGTGTCGCCGGGGCCGAGGTAGGTGGTGTGGGCGCCCTGGTCGGCGGCGGCGACCTCGAAGGCGCAGCGGGTGCGGGTGGAGGTCTTCTCGAAGATGAGCGCGAGGTTCTTGCCGGTCAGTCGGGGCTGTTCGGTGCCGGCGCGCTTGGCCGCCTTGAGGTCGGCGGCCAGGTCGAGGAGGTGGTGCATCTCGGTTGCTGTGAAGTCGAGTTCGCTCAGGTAGGAGCGGCCTCGCAGGTCGACGGTCATGGTGAAGTCCCCTTGCTCGGTCAGGCGGCCGGGTCGCGTTCGATGGGGCAGCTCATGCAGCGCGGTCCGCCCCGGCCGCGGCCGAGTTCGGCTCCGGCGATGGTGACGATCTCGATGCCCTGTTTGCGGAGGTAGGTGTTGGTGGTGACGTTGCGCTCGTAGCCGACGACGACACCGGGGGCGAGGGCGAGGAAGTTGCTGCCGTCGTCCCACTGTTCGCGCTCGGCGCTGCGGATGTCCTGCGGCGCGGACAGCATCCGGACCTTGTCCAGGTCCAGGGCTTCGGCCAGGGCGCCGGCCAGGTCGGAGTTCGGGGTGACCTCGAAGCCGGTCTCGCGGGCCTCGCTGGGCGTGAGCGTCCAGGAGCGCAGGGAGTCCGCGAGTCCCGGGTAGATGGTGAAGGCGTCGCGGTCGACCATGGTGAGCACGGTGTCGAGGTGCATGTAGGCACGGGCGGCGGGGAGTTGGACGGCGAGCAGGCGGTTCGCCGTGCCGGTGGTGAAGAGTCGGGCGGCCAGGTTCTCCACGGCCTGGGCGGTGGTGCGCTCCCCCATGCCGACCATGACGGCACCGTCGCCGAGGACGTGGACGTCGCCGCCCTCCAGGGTGCCGACCGCGCCTTCGAGGAGTGGTGTGGTGACGGTGTCGGCGAACATCGGATGGAAGCGGTAGATGGCCTCGGCGTGCAGGCTTTCGCGGCGCCGGGCGAGCTTGGCCATCGGGTTGACCGACAGACGGCCGTACATCCAGCAGGAGTTGTCCCGCGGGAAGAGGTGGTTGGGGAGCGGGGTGAGCGCGAAGTCCTCGGCGTCGAGGGTGTTCCAGACCAGGCTGTGCGGGGTGGCGAGCGGCAGGTCGCTCTTGAGGATTCCGCCGATGAGGTAGTCGGCGAGCGTCTCCCCGTCGAGGTCGATGCACAGCTCGCGCAGGGGGTCGATCAGTGCCGGGCCGACGGTGGCCGGGGTGACGACCCGCTCCAGTAGCCAGTCGCGGGCTTCTGGATCGGCGAGGGTCCGGGCGAGCAGGTCGGCGAAGTAGTGGACGCGGGCGCCGTGGTCGCGCAGGACCTGGGCGAAGGCGTCGTGCTCCTCGCGAGCGAGCTTGGCCCACAGGATGTCGTCGAAGAGCAGGGCGTCCACGTTGCGCGGGGTCAGCCGGGAGAGTTCCAGGCCGGGGCGGTGCAGGATCACCTGGCGGAGGCGGCCGACCTCGGAGTCGACGTGGAAGGCGGTGGCGTTCATGGCGGGGCTGCTCCTCTGGTCGTACGGGTGTGGGCCTGGCTCGGGACGCGGTCAGCCGCGGTTGCGGAGGCGGTTCCTGCGGAGGCCCCCCGTGCGGGTGGTGGCCATTGCGCGGGAGATCCGCCTGGCCGGCGGTGTCGCGGCGGTCTCGGGGGCCCGGCCCTCGGGGACGGGCGCTGGGGCCGACTCCTCGCCGTACACGCCCTGGCCCCGCTTCAGCCACACGTACACCGGCAGGCCGAGCAGTAGCACGAACAGGCCGTAGTACACGGTCTGGTAGCCGCTTCCCTGGATCGCCCAGTACGAGAAGACCATCGCCAAGGCGGAGACGGTGATGTCGCGGGCCAGGCGCCGGCCGGCGATGCTCTCGCGTCCGCGCACCAGCAGCCAGTACAGCTGGGCGGCGGCGGAGAACAGGTACGGGATCACGGCCGTGAACACGCTCAGCAGCACGATCTTGGTGAAGACGTCGTCGAAGCGTGTGTAGCTGAAGATCGTGATCAGGGAGGCGAGGACGGTCGAGGCGACGATGCCGAAGACGGGGACACCGTTCTCGCCCCGCAGCTTCGCGAAGGCGCCGGGGAAGAGTCCGTCGCGGGCGGCGGCGTACGGCATCTCGGCGCACAGCATGGTCCAGCCGTTGAGGGCGCCGATACCGGAGACGATCGCGGCGACGGCGACCGTGTCGCCGGCCCAGGTGCCGCCCAGGATGTTGTTGGCGGCGTCGGTGAACGGGGCGGTGGAGACGCCGAGTTGACCGTGCGAGACGGTGCCGAAGACGGCGAGGGTGCCCAGGATGTAGATGACGGCGCAGGCGAGGGTGCCGTAGATGGTGGCGCGCGGCACGTTGCGGCCCGGCTCGCGGACTCGTCCGGCGAC
>NZ_JBHXME010000046.1:0-62496 GCF_042721125.1 Streptomyces sp. NPDC058469 | reverse complement strand
ACCGCCGGACCCCCGCCCCACCCCGGAGCCGTCCCCGTCCCCGATCCCCCCGGGCCCGGAACCGGTACCGACCCCGGAACCGGGACCGCCGCTCACCTGAACCGGGCCGCCCGGCACCGGCCCCGCCGTCCTGGCAGGATGCCCCCATGGAACGTGTGCTTGGAATCGGCGGATACTTCCTGAGGGCCACCGACCCGGAGGCACTGAGCGTGTGGTACCGGGACTGCCTCGGCCTGGACACCGACGAGCACGGGCTGTGGCGTCAGGAAGCCGGGCCGACGGTCTTCGCGGCGTTCGAGGCCGGGACCGACTATTTCGGGTCCCGGACCCAGCAGACCATGCTCAACTTCCGCGTCCGCGACCTTGACGCGATGCTCGCGCAGCTGCGCGCCAAGGGAGCGGACGTGGCGGAGGAGACGCAGGACATGGAGGGCGTCGGCCGGTTCGGCTGGGTCACCGATCCGGGGGGCAATCGGATCGAGCTGTGGCAGCCCGCCTGACCGGGTGTTCGGCAGGCGGGCTTGTCGCGAGCGGCCACGTCCCTCAGGCAGGGCTCAGGCCTGGACCTCCGACCGGTCCCCACCCCACAGCGTGTGGAACGCCCCGTCCCGGTCCACCCGGCGGTACGTGTGCGCCCCGAAGAAGTCCCGCTGTCCCTGCGTGAGCGCCGCGGGCAACCGCTCGGCGCGCAGCGCGTCGTAGTACGCGAGGGCCGCGGAGAAGCCGGGCGTCGGGACGCCCTGGCGGGTCGCGGCGACGACGACCTCGCGCCAGTCGTCCTGCGCCGCCGCGATCTCCTGCGCGAACGTCTCGTCGGACAGCAGGCTCGGCAGATCCGCGCGGGCGTCGTAGGCGGCGCGGATGCGGTCGAGGAAGGCCGCGCGGATGATGCAACCGCCGCGCCAGATCGAGGAGACGGCGCCGAGGTCGACGTTCCAGTCGTACTCCTCGCTGCCCGCCGCGATCTCGTGGAAGCCCTGCGTGTACGACACGATCTTCGACGCGTAAAGCGCCTGCTCGACGCGGTCCGCGAAGGCCGCCGCCTCCGACTCGCCCAGGGGGGAGGCGGTGGGTCCGGCCAGACCCCGCGAGGCATCGCGCAGCGCCGCGTGGCCGGAGAGGGAGCGGGCGAAGACCGCCTCGGCGATGCCCGAGACCGGGACGCCGAGGTCGAGGGCGATCTGGACCGTCCAGCGGCCGGTGCCCTTCTGTTCCGCCTGGTCGACGACCACGTCCACGAACGGCTTGCCGGTGGCCGCGTCCACGTGGGACAGCACCTCGGCGGTGATCTCGATCAGGTAGGAGTCCAGCCGGCCCGTGTTCCAGGTGCGGAAGATGTCCGCGATCTGCGCGGGGGAGTACCCGGCGACATCGCGCAGCAGCTGGTACGCCTCGCCGATCAGCTGCATGTCGGCGTACTCGATGCCGTTGTGGACCATCTTCACGAAGTGCCCGGCGCCGTCGGGACCCACATGGGTCACGCAGGGCGCCCCGTCCTTCGCCTTCGCGGAGATCTTCTCCAGCATGGGACCGAGCGAGTCGTACGACTCCTTCGGGCCGCCCGGCATGATGCTCGGCCCGTGCAGCGCGCCCTCCTCGCCGCCGGAGACGCCCATGCCGACGAAGTGGATGCCCTGTTCGCGCAGGTCGCGTTCCCGGCGCCGGGTGTCCGCGAAGTGCGCGTTGCCGCCGTCGATGATCATGTCGCCGGGTTCGAGGAGGGGGGCGAACTCCTGGATCACCGCGTCCGTCGGGTCACCGGCCTTCACCATGACGACCAGGCGGCGCGGCCGCTCCAGCGCCGCCACGAAGTCCTTGGCGGTCTCGGCCGCGATGAAGTCGCCCTCGCCGCCGAACTCCGCCACCAGGTCGCGTGTGCGGGACGCGGTCCGGTTGTGCACGGCGACCGTATAGCCGTTGCGCGCGAAGTTGCGGGCGAGGTTGCGGCCCATGACCGCGAGACCCGTGACGCCGATCTGCGCTGAAGTGCTCATTCGGTTGGCTCCTAAAGATCAGGAAGGTCCTGACATCGGTGGTACCGGTCGTGCTCGCCAGTATTGCCCCACTGACCATCCTGGCCTGCCGGTACCCCGACCGCACGCGCTGGCCGTGCGAAGTTGTCCGCCTTCTGCCGGTGTTCCCTTCGGGCTCCTTCCGCGGATACGCAAGCCCAACCCCTCCTGCCCCACCCGTTTCCCAACGGGCGTGCATTACCGGTCACTTGAGCCGCAGGGAGGCCGGTTGCCGTCTTGTCATGGCCTGTTCGGGGCGCTTACTTTTGGCCCTCCTGACGCATGTGGAGGGGGATTCCCCATGGCCGTACGCGGTCGGCACCGCCGGTATCAGCCGAGCAGGATCAACCGGGCCTCGCTGCTCACGGTCACGGCGGGCGGCGCGGGCATCGCGATCCCGCTCGCGGCCGTCGGCGCGGGCACCGCCCAGGCGGCCGATGTGAGCACCTGGAACAAGGTCGCCGCCTGTGAGTCCAGCGGCGACTGGAGCATCAACACCGGCAACGGGTACTACGGCGGGCTGCAGTTCACCCAGTCCACCTGGGAGGCCTACGGCGGCAGGGCGTACGCGAGCCGCGCCGATCTGGCCACCCGGGACCAGCAGATCGCCGTCGCGGAGAAGGTGCTCAAGGGCCAGGGACCCGGCGCCTGGCCGGTGTGCTCGGTGCGCGCCGGGCTCACCCGGGGCGGCGGCACCCCCGACATCCACGTCGGCGGCACCAAGACCGAGAGCACCGCAGCCCGCAAGACCAAGGCCGAGGCCGCCAAGACGCGGACCGTGGTCAAGCGGTCCGTGAAGGACGTCCAGCCGCAGACCACACCGCAGTCCCGCGCGGGCACCGCCGAGATGTACACGGTCGTGCGCGGCGACACCCTCTCCGGGATCGCCGGCACCGAGCGCGTCGACGGCGGCTGGCACGGGCTCTACGCCGCGAACCGCACGACCGTCGGCGACGATCCCGACCTGATCCTGCCGGGTCAGCGGCTCAGCCTGCACGCCAAGGCCGACCCCACGGCCCACACCACGACGAAACCGGCCACCAAGTCGTCGACCACCAAGTCCACGAAGAAGAAGGCCTCTTCGGACACGACCGAGAAGGTCACCCACAAGAAGACGACGAGTCACTCCCTCGTCGCCCCTGTGAACGCCCCCATCGGCACCGCTTACCACGCGACAGGCTCCTCCTGGTCGAAGGGCTACCACACGGGCGTCGACTTCCTCGTCCCCACCGGCACCTCGGTGAAGGCCATCGAGACGGGGACGGTCGTCAGCGCCGGGTGGGCGGGGTCCTACGGCTACCAGGTGGTGATCCGGCACGCCGACGGGCGGTACTCGCAGTACGCGCACCTGTCCGCGATCTCCGTGCGGGACGGTCAGTCGGTCGGCGAGGGGCAGCGCATCGGGCGGTCGGGGTCCACCGGGAACACCACGGGCCCGCATCTGCACTTCGAGGTGCGGACGGGGCCCGGCTTCGGTAGCGACATCGACCCGCTCGCCTATCTGCGGGCCGGCGGCGTCAGGATTTGACTCGGCTACGGTGCCGGTCGTGGACCGGCATCATCACGTACAGCCCGGCGTGGAACGGACCGAAGTAGCTGGGCGGTTCAGCGGCTCCGGCCGGCTCCAGGGTCTCGTAACCCTCGCCGGCCGGGATCGCCGCCTGGGCCGGGACGAGGATCCCGTCGCCCTGTGCGTCGGCCGTGATGTCCGCGGCCCGCACGTCGACGTTCGCGCTCACGTCGACGGGCTGTCCAGGGAGGGCGTCCAGCAACTCCTCGATGGGTGACGGTGCGAGGGGGGCGACGGGTGTCGCGGTGGTACCGGCCGACTTGGACGGTGCGCTCTCGCTCTGCAGGCGCTCCGTGGTCAGCAGGATCAGGCCGCCTGCGGCGACCACTCCGGCGCTCAGGGCGAGCAGCGTGCCCGTCGTGCCGTAGCGGAAGGTCTCACCGAACATCGTGATGCCGACGACGGCCGCCACCACCGGGTTCACGACCGTCAGGACCGCCAGCGGGGCCGCCAGTCCGGCGCCCCGGTAGGACGCCTGCGACAGCATCAGACCGGCCACCGCGAACACCGCGATCACGCCCAGGAACGGGATGTCGGTCGCCGACACCGCGCCGTTGTCCCAGTCGACCGTCACCGTCTTGGTGAACACCGAGGACATGCCGAACGCTATGCCGGACGCGGTCGCCAGCAGCACGCTGCGCACCACCGGGTGCCGGTGTGCCGCGCGGCCCGCGATCATCAGGGTCACGACCACCGCGCCGGTGAACACGGCCACGGAAACCCGCTGGGCGGTGCTCAGCGACTGACCTTCGGACGTACCGACCAGGGACAGCAGACCCGCGAGACCGATCGTGGCCATGATGGCGCCGCGCCAGGCGGTGGAGCCGGCCTTGCGGCCGACGAACAGGGCCGCCATCGGCAGCGCGAACACGATCGTCAGCGCGCCGAGCGGCTGCACCAGGCTCAGCGGGCCGTAGGCCAGGGCCACCACGTGCAGCAGCCCGCCCGTGCCGTTCAACGCGACCGCCGCCCACCAGCTCGGGCGGCGCAGCGGCGCGTACTCCTGGTCGGGGGAGGACACCGCGACGCGCTCCTGCACGATCGCTCCGCCGGCGTAGGCCACGGCGGAGACGAGCGACAGCACGATGGACAACGCGAGGGCGCTCATCGGCAGCTCCTCTGCGTCAGGCGGGCGCCTCTGGCACCACGCGGCGAACGGTCGGCTTTCATACAGAACACGATGCCGCGCGATGTTCTTCCCGTCGTCGTACCTGAGCACCGATTGGGTAGTACTGCCGATGGAGTACGAAAGGCCCTCTGTCCTCCCCAAGGTGGGTGACACCGGACGGCACCCCCTGGGTGAAACCCCTAAGAGCCTTGGTACTACTGCTGTTCGTGGACCTCGACCCCGAACTCGCCGCGCTCCGCCCCCTCGGTGGCTTCTTCGTACTACGCACGGGCGCGGCCCCGCACGGCCCGCTGCCGACGCTCGCGCGGACCTACGAAAACCCGGAATCGGATGGTTACCGAAATTCCCTGACTTTTCGTGTCCATGTCGTCGCGGAACGTCTCCAGGCCCCTGAGCCGCGCATCGCCGCCTCGATCGCCCAGCAGGCGCTCGCGGCCCGGCTGTGGTCCGTCGCGCTCGGCTGCGCCGCCCTGTACGGCCGGATCCCCGACCTCGACCCGCGACTGCTGCACTGGGACGCCGACGGCAGCGCGCCGGACGACCTGTGGCTGGCCGAGGTGCGCCCGCTGCCGGTCGACGCCCTCGCTGAGACCGTGCTCCACGGCCACCTCGAACCCCTGAACGCTGCCCTGGTAGTCCGCCACCGCACGGCCACCGGCCTCCTGTGGGGCAACGCGGCCTCCGCGCTGGCGGGCACCGCACGGGAACTGGACCGCTGGGCACGCGCGCGTGGCCGTACGGACGTGGCCACGCGCGCGCGTGCGCTCACCGCGGAACTCTTCGCCGACCCGCTCCTCGCCGGCACCGGAACGTTCACCGGCAGCTCCTTCCGGCGCCGCAGCTGCTGCCTCTACTATCGGGTCCCTGGTGGCGGGGTGTGCGGGGACTGCTGCTTCACACAGCCGCCGGGCTCTTCCCCGAACGCGGCTTCTGGGTGACCATGAGTGCAATCAGCCGCCGAGAACAAGGGGTTTCGGGTGCGAGTGGGACTGCTGACCCGGGAGTACCCGCCGGACGTGTACGGCGGCGCGGGCGTCCATGTGGAGTTCCTCGCCCGGGAGTTGAGGCCCCTGGTCGATCTCGACGTGCACTGCTGGGGCGAGGGCCGCACGGAAGGCGTCGTACGCCACCGCTCCTGGCCCACCCTCGACGGCGCCAACGACGCCCTGCGCACCTTCTCCGTGGACCTCGCCATGGCCGCCGCCCTCGAAGGCCGCGAACTCGTCCACTCCCACACCTGGTACGCCAACCTCGCCGGCCACTTCGCCAAACTCCTCCACGGCATCCCGCACGTCATGACCGCCCACTCCCTGGAGCCGCTGCGCCCCTGGAAGGCCGAGCAGCTCGGCGGCGGATACGCCCTCTCCAGCTGGGCCGAGCGCACCGCGATCGAGGCCGCCGACGCGGTGATCGCCGTATCGGGAGCCATGCGCGAGGACATCCTCACCTGCTACCCGACGCTCGACCCGACCAAGGTGCAGGTCGTCCACAACGGCATCGACACCACGCTCTACCAGCCCGACCACGGCACCGACGTCCTCACCCGGCTCGGTATCGACCCCGACCGCCCCTACGTCCTGTTCGTCGGCCGCATCACCCGCCAGAAGGGCGTGCCCCATCTGCTGCGTGCCGTGCGGAACATCGACCCGGCCGCGCAGGTCGTGCTGTGCGCGGGCGCGCCGGACACCCCCGAGATCGACCGGGAATTCCGCGACCTCTTCCAGGAGCTGAGCAGCGTCCGCGCGGGTGTGCACTGGATACCGCAGATGCTGCCACGCCCGGAAGTGATCCAGCTCCTCACCCACGCCACCGTGTTCGCCTGCCCCTCGGTGTACGAACCCCTCGGGATCGTCAACCTGGAGGCGATGGCCTGCGGTACGGCCGTGGTCGCCTCCCGCGTCGGGGGCATCCCGGAGGTGGTGGCACACGGGGAGACGGGGCTCCTGGTGTCCGCCGACGACGACTTCGATGCGAACCTCGCGCTGGCTCTCGACTCCGTGCTCGCCGACCCGGAGACTGCGAAGCGTATGGGCGAGGCCGGGCGGGAGCGCGCGGTGGGCGAGTTCGGCTGGGACGCCGTGGCGCTGCGCACCGCGCGGCTCTACGGGGAGATCCTCAAACAGGCTTAGTGTGCGCTGCTCAGGGGCAGGCTGGGGTCAACCAGGGTGAGGGGAGCGGCCATGCGTCGTGGCGGACCTTCGGTGCTCGGGATCGTGCTGGCGGGCGGTGAGGGCAAGCGGCTGATGCCCCTGACCGCCGACCGGGCCAAACCCGCGGTCACCTTCGGCGGCACATACCGCCTCGTGGACTTCGTGCTGTCCAATCTCGTCAACGCCGACATTCTGCGCATCTGCGTCCTCACGCAGTACAAGTCGCACTCGCTGGACCGCCACATCACCACCACCTGGCGCATGTCGAGCCTGCTCGGCAACTACGTCACCCCCGTCCCGGCCCAGCAGCGCCTCGGCCCGCGCTGGTACCTCGGCAGCGCGGACGCGATCCTGCAGTCCCTGAACCTGATCTACGACGAACGCCCCGAGTACGTCGCGGTGTTCGGCGCCGACCACGTGTACCGCATGGACCCGCGCCAGATGCTCGCCCAGCACATCGAGAGCGGCGCGGGCGTCACCGTGGCCGGTATCCGCGTCCCGCGCGCCGAGTCCTCGCAGTTCGGCGTGATCACACCGGGCTCGGACGGTCAGATGGTGGAGAACTTCCTGGAGAAGCCCGCCGATCCGCCCGGTCTGGTGGACGACCCGGAGTGCGTCTACGCCTCGATGGGCAACTACATCTTCACCACGAAGGCGCTGATAGAGGCGCTCCAGCGGGACGCGGAGGACATCGGCTCGGTGCACGACATGGGCGGTTCGATCCTCCCGGCGCTCACCGACCGGGGCGAGGCCGCGCTGTACGACTTCAGCGCCAACCACGTCCCCGGCGAGACCACCCGCGACCAGGGCTACTGGCGGGACGTCGGCACCCTGGACGCGTACTACGACGCCCACATGGACCTCATCGCCGAGCGCCCCGCCTTCAACCTCTACAACCGCAACTGGCCCATCTACACCCACTCCGGCCAGCTCTCCCCGGCCCGCTTCAACGCCGGCGGCATGGCCAGCGAGTCGATCATCAGCTCCGGGTGCCTCATCCGCGGCCAGGTCACGCGCTCGGTGCTCTCCCCGGGCGTGGTGGTCGACCCCGGAGCGGTCGTCCAGGGCTCGATCCTGCACGACAACGTCCACATCGGCCGGGGCGCGGTGGTCCGGGGCGCCGTCCTGGACAAGAACGTCGAGGTACCGCCGGGCGCGACGATCGGCGTCAACCCGGAGCGCGACGCCGACCTGTACACGGTGTCCAAGGGCGGCGTCATCGCACTCGGGAAGGGCCAACTGGTCACGTAACACCTCGTCTTGGCGATCCAGGGCCCCGGTGCTTTCCGGCCGCACCGGGGCTTCGCGCTGCCCGGCTGCCTGCCGCGCCCTCGTCCCGCCTGTGCTTGTCATGTCCCTGGACGGAAGGCGGAATCCGTGTTGTCATGCCAACTGCCGCCTATGACAACGTTGTTATGGAGGTTCCGTGCGCATCAGACGACTCAGAGACCGACTCGCGCTACTCCTCGCCCTGGCCCTCGGCATCGCCGGGCTGGCCGCCGTCCCCACCGCGAGCGCCACCGCCGCGGACGACCCCGTCGAGATCCACGGCCTGAAGGGCGAGTACTACACCCAGTCCGCCCCCGGCGCCTTCGACTTCGCCGACCTCAAGGCCACCGGCGTCGACCCGAACCTCGACTTCGACAGCCTGGAGCCCCGACTCGCCTTCACCACCGGCCGGTCCGACGACGTGAGCGTCCGCTGGACCGGCAAGATCGTGCCGACGAAGTCCGGCCCCCACACCTTCTCGATCATCGGCGACAACGGCTTCCGCCTCTGGATCGGCGGACAGCTCGTCATCGACCACTGGGTCGACGACTGGGACACCGAACAGACCTCCGCCCCCGTCGAGTTGACCGCCGGCACGGCCTACGACATCAAGGTCGAGTACTTCGAGCACTACGGCGGCTCCAACCTCCACGTGCGCTGGACCGAGCCCGGCGGCACGAAGGTGGCCGTCCCGCAGTCGGCCTTCCGCCTCCCCGACGGCTACGACTACGACGGCGCCCTCGCCGCCACCGTCACCGGCACCGGCCGCACCCTGAAGCTCGACTTCGCCCAGCCCCTCGCCGCACCCCCGGCCGACCTGACCGACCACCTCGAAGCGGTGATCGGCGGCGCCAAGTGGCCCCTGGGAGCTGCCAAGTTGGACCCGGCGGACCCACGGACCCTGCTCATCCCGCTCACGCAACCCGTCGTAGGCAACAAGACCGGCACCGCATCCGGCACCGCGGACATCCGCTACGACGGCGAAGCCGGCCTCGCCTCGGCCGATGGCAACGTTATCAACGGCTTCTGGAGCACCGGCCCGAACCGCTCCACCTACGAACTGCGCACCCAGTGGGCCGACCAGGTGGGCCCGCACAACGCCCTGCCCGAGTACCCGCGCCCGCAGCTCACCCGCACCGACTGGCGCAACCTCAACGGGAGTTGGCAGTTCGCCGCGGCGACGGCGGGCGAACGGCCGCCGGTCGGCAAGAACCTCGCCGAGCGCATCCTCGTCCCGTACCCCGTCGAGTCCCAGCTCTCGGGTCTGGAACGGCACGAGGACCGCATGTGGTACCGCCGCACCTTCACCGTCCCCGCCGACTGGAGGATCGGCTCGGGCAAGCGGCTGATGCTCAACTTCGGCGCCGTCGACTGGCGGGCCGAGGTCTACGTCAACGGCACGAAGGTCACCGAACACCAGGGCGGCTACGACAAGTTCAGCGCCGACGTCACCGACGCGCTGAAGCCCGGCCGCACCCAGGAACTGATCGTCGGCGTCTACGACCCCACCGACGCGGCGAACGGCGAGAACCCCCCGATCGGCAAGCAGCGCCTCGACCCGAGCGGCATCTGGTACACCCCGACCTCGGGCATCTGGCAGACGGTCTGGATGGAACCGGTAGCCCCCGACCATGTCGACTCGCTCAAACTCACCCCCGACGTCGCCAAGAGCCAACTCACCGTCGAAGCACAGGGCGTCCGAGCCGGCGTACCGATCACGGCGACGGCGTACGACGGAAAGCGCGAGGTCGCCACCGTCCGTGGCCGCACCGGCGGCCCGCTGACCCTCACCCTCAAGAACCCCCGTCTCTGGTCACCCGACGACCCGTTCCTCTACAACCTGAAGGTCACCGTCGGCAAGGACCACGTCGGCAGCTACTTCGGGATGCGCTCGATCGCCGTCGAGAAGGTCAACGGCGTCCCGCGCACGGTCCTCAACGGCAAGCCCATCTTCATGATGGCCACGCTCGACCAGGGCTTCTGGCCCGACGGCCTCTACACGGCCCCGACCGACGAGGCGCTCGCCCATGACCTCAAGGTCCACAAGGAGTTGGGCTTCAACGCCGTGCGCAAGCACATCAAGGTCGAGCCCGACCGCTGGTTCTACTGGGCCGACAAGCTCGGCCTCATGGTGTGGCAGGACATGCCCGCGATGACCGCCGGGGTGAACCCGTCCACCGCCGCCCGCTCCGAGTACGAGCGCGAGATGAAGCAGATGATCGACGAGCACATCAGCAGCCCGTCGGTCGTCATGTGGGTGACGTTCAACGAGGGTTGGGGCCAGTACGACGAGGCCCGCATCGCCGACCAGGCCAAGGCCTGGGACCCGACCCGGCTCGTCAACAGCATGTCCGGCATCAACCTCGGCGTAGACGGCGGCACCGGCGACATCATCGACGAACACGGCTATCCCAGCCCCGCCCTGCCACCCCATCCGGACGGTCAACGCGCCCTGGTCAGCGGCGAGTACGGCGGTCTCGGGCTCGCGGTGCCGGGGCATGCCTGGTCGGTCCAGCAGTCGTACGTCGACGTCGACCCGGCCGCCTACACCGACGACTACCTCGCCAAGCTCGCCGAGGTGCACGCCCTGACCTGTCAGGGGAGCAACGGGGCTGTCTACACCCAAATATCCGACGTCGAGGGCGAGTTGAACGGGCTCATGACGTACGACCGCCGTGTGCTCAAGCCCGACGCGCAACGGGTGAAGGCCGCTCAACAGGCCCTGATCCGCGACGCCTCGCAGGCGACTCCCGCGAACTGCCCCACTACCTGACCTCTTTCGCCAACTGGAGGCCCACCCGCATGAGATGGACCCGGCGCCTGCGCCTGTGCGTGGCGGGGGCGGTGGCAGCGTCCGCGCTGTTCGCCGTCCCCGGCACCGCCCAGGCCTCGACCGACAGCCGACTCACCGATCTGGTCAACCCGTTCATCGGGACCGAGAACGACGGCAACACCTATCCCGGCGCCGCGGTGCCCTTCGGCATGGTGCAGTTCTCGCCGGACACCGGCCACAACACCGGCTACGACTACTCCCAGAACCACATCCGCGGCTTCTCCCTCGTGCACCTCTCCGGCGTCGGCTGCGGCCTCGGCGGCGACCTGCCCGTACTGCCCACGACCGGGGACGTGACGCAGACCGACTACGCCCAGTACGCGGCCGAGTTCAGTCACGACGACGAACACGCGAGCCCCGGCTACTACCAAGTCGGCCTGAAATCAGGCATCGAGGCCGAACTGACGGCGACCGCGCGCACGGGCGTCCAGCGCTACACCTTCCCGGCCACCGACAAGGCCAACGTCCTGTTGAACGCGACCCAGTCGCTGCACAGCGGGGTCACCTCGCAGGTGGAGGTCCTCGACAACCGGACCGTGCGCACCTCGATCACCGGCCGCGGCTTCTGCCAGGACACCAAGCCGTACACCGTCTACACGGTCACGCACTTCGACCGGCCCTTCACCGCGTACGGCACCTGGAACGGCTCGACGGTGACCGCCGGTTCGAAGGCCGGGAGCGGCGGCGCGTACGTCCGCTTCGACACGAGCAAGGACCGTACGGTCGAGGCGACCACGGCCCTGTCGTACGTCGACGCGCACGGCGCGGCCGTCAACCTCCGTGCGGAGGGCGGGAGTTCGTTCGACGCGGTACGCCACCGAGCCCAACGGGCCTGGGAGGACCGGCTCGACGACGTCCGCGCACAGGGCGGTTCCGACAGTCTGCGGCGGACCTTCTACTCGTCCCTGTACCGGTCCTTCCTCGCGCCCAACATCGGCAGCGACGCCGACGGCCGCTACACCGGCTGGGACCAGAAGATCCACCGCGCGAAGGGCTTCACGTACTACCAGAACTGGTCCCTGTGGGACACCTACCGCACCCAGTCCCAGCTCCTCTCCCTGCTCGCACCCCGCGAGGCCCGCGACATGGCGATCTCGGTGATCAAGATCGACGAGGAGAGCGGCTGGCTGCCCAAGTGGGGCTACGGCACGGTCGAGACGAACATCATGACCGGCGACCCGGTCACCCCGTTCCTCACCAACGCCTATCAACAAGGGCTCCTGAAGGGATACGAGGAGCGCGCCTACCGGGCGTTGAAGCAGAACGCCGACGGCGTACCGCCCCCCGACTCGGCGGCGGTCGGCCGGGAGGCGAACAAGGAGTACCTCGCGAACGGGTTCGCGCCGTATATCAAGGACCGCCCGCACGCGAAGCCCGGTGACTCCGACTACGACCACGGGGCCTCGGCCACCCTGGAGTACGCCCTCTCGGACGCGATGCTCGCGCAGATGGCCCGCGACCTCGGACACGGCGCCGACGCCGCGCGCTACGCCGCCCGGGCCCAGAACTACCGGAACATCTTCGACCCCTCGACCGGCTTCTTCCGCGCCCGCGACGCCTCCGGCGCCTTCGTCGGACCGGCCGACCCGGCGCAGAGCGAGGGCTTCCACGAAGGCACGTCGTGGCAGTACCAGTGGCTGGTGCCGCAGGACCTGCCGGGCATGGTCGACCTCATCGGCGGCCGGCAGGCGGCCAACGCCCGGCTCGACTCCTTCTTCGCCTACGACCAGCTGCTGGCCGACCCGGCGAAGACCGCGCGCGAGGTGTGGGTCAACGGGCCGTACGACTACTACAACGCGGACAAGTACAACCCGCAGAACGAACCCGACCTGATCGCCCCGTACACCTACCTCTCGACCGGTCAGCCCTGGAAGACGACCGACGTCGTCCATGCCGCGCTGACCCTGTTCACGGACGGCCCGACCGGCATGACCGGCAACGACGACCTCGGCACGATGTCCGCGTGGAACGTGCTGTCGTCGATCGGGATCTTCCCGGTCCAGCCCGGCTATGACACCTGGGGCCTGTCCACGCCCGTCTTCGACCGGGTCGACCTGACCCTGGACCGCCGCTACTACCCGCACGGTGCCCTCACCATCAAGGCGCCCGGCACCTCGGCCGCCGACCGCTACATCCAGGCGGCCCGGACGGACGGGGCGTCGTACGACCGGACGTACCTGACCACCGGCGAACTCCGCTCCGTACGGTCGCTGGACTTCACGGTCGGCCCGCACCCGTCGGAGTGGGGTACATCACCCCAGGCGGGGCCACCTGCGCTGAAGTGATCCCTTGCGTCTCTAGAGTCCCGCCCCTCCCAGAGGGGCGGGATCGGGGCCGGATGTAATCTGCTGTTAACTGTGCGTAGCTTGATCGTACTTGACCGTAATCGCTTGTCGGCGCTTGACTGCTTGCTCACCCCTAGTCGACGCGAGGCAAGCAATTGACTTCTGACCTGCTCGCTCCTCTCGACCTTGCGTTCTGGAACATCGAGTCCGACCGGAACCCGATGCACCTGGGCGCGCTCGGCGTCTTCTCGGCACACTCACCGACCGCGGGAGCCCACGCCGCCGACCTCCTCGCCGCCCGTGCAGCCGCCGTCCCCGGGCTGCGGATGCGCATCCGGGACGTGTGGCAGCCGCTGTCCCTGTCCTTCGGGAGCGCCACCCGCGAGGCCGACCCCGACTTCGACCCGCTCCACCACGTGCGGCTGCACGCCCCGACCGCCGACTTCCAGGCGGACGCCGGCCGGCTCATGGAACGCCCGCTGGAGCGCGGCCGGCCCCCGTGGGAAGCGCATGTGCTGCCCGGCGAGGACGGTGTCTCGTTCGCGGTGCTGTTCAAGTTCCACCACGCCCTCGCCGACGGACTGCGGGCACTGACCCTCGCCGCCGCCATCCTCGACCCGATGGACATGCCCGAGCGGCGCCCGCGCCCCGCGGAACCCGCGCGCGGCCTCCTGCCCGACGTGCGCAAGCTGCCCGAACTGGTCCGCGGCGCCCTGTCCGACGTCGGCCGGGCCCTCGACATCGGGGCGTCCGTCGCCCGCTCGACCCTGGACGTCCGCTCGTCGTCGGCGCTGACCTCGGAGCCCTCGGGCACCCGTCGTACCGCCGGAGTCGTCGTCGACCTCGACGACGTGCACCGCATCCGCAAGACCGTCGGCGGCACCGTCAACGACGTGCTCATCGCGGTCGTCGCGGGCGCCCTGCGCAGCTGGCTCGACGAACGCGGCGACGGCAGTGAAGGTGTCGCGCCCCGCGCCCTGATCCCCGTCTCCAAGCGCCGCCCGCGCACCGCGCACCCACAGGGCAACCGGCTCTCCGGCTACCTGATACGGCTGCCCGTCGACGACCCGGACCCCCTCGCCCGGCTCGACTCCGTGCGCGCCGCCATGGACCGAAACAAGGACGCGGGCCCCAACCGCGGCGCCGGCGCCGTCGCCCTGCTCGCCGACCACGTCCCGGCGCTCGGCCACCGGCTCGGCGGACCCCTTGCGGCCCAGGCCGCTCGGCTCTGGTTCGACATCCTCGTCACCAGCGTCCCGCTGCCCGGCATCGGCCTCAAGCTCGGCGGCAACCCCGTCACCGCGGTCTTCCCGTTCGCTCCGCTGGCCCGCGGCCAGTCCCTCGCGGTCGCCGTCTCGACGTTCCGCGGACACGTCCACTACGGCCTTGTCGCGGACGCCGAGGCCGTACCCGATCTCGATGTGTTCGCCCGCGCCCTCACCGAGGAGGTGGAGACACTCATCACCGCCTGCGGGTCGTGACCTGACGCGGGTTTGGTGCTGCGGCCCGGCGCTCCGTAAAATTCCCGGTTCGACGGTGTGCGCGATCGAGCGCCGCCGCGGATGACCCAAGGAAACGGCAGCGCGATGACGGTGACAGAGGACGGCTCCATGACCCCGGACGAGGTCGTGTACGGGCCCGGCATCGACCCCGAGCGGCTGGCCGTCTGCCTCGGCGTGCTCGACGAACTGGAGAAGATCGACGTCGACCACCCCGACGCGATCACCGTCCGCCGTGCCACCGCGGGCATCTACCGCAGCGTCAAGCAGCGCCGCCGCCAGGAGCGCCGGGCCGCGAAGACCGCGCACGACAAGGCCGTCACCGAGTCCACCGCGACCGGCTCCGCCCAGCGCATCGACGACGAGACCGAGGGGCTCCTCCCGTCGTCGGTGACGGAGGAGGGCCGGATCGCCGGGATACTCCAGCGACCCCGCTCCTGCTACACCTGCAAGACCCGCTACGTGGAAGTCGACTACTTCTACCACCAGCTCTGTCCCGACTGCGCCCGCCTGAACCGCGAGAAGCGCGACGACCACGCCGACCTCACCGGCAAGCGCGCCCTGCTCACCGGCGGTCGCGCCAAGATCGGCATGTACATCGCGCTGAGGCTGCTGCGCGACGGCGCCCACACGACGATCACCACGCGCTTCCCGAAGGACGCCATCCGCCGCTTCAAGGCCATGGACGACTCGGGGGACTGGCTGCACCGCCTGGAGGTCGTCGGCACCGACCTGCGCGACCCGGCGCAGGTCGTGGCCCTCGCCGACCAGCTCGCCGAGGCGGGCCCCCTCGACATCCTCATCAACAACGCGACGCAGACCGTACGCCGCCTGCCCTCCGCCTACGCCGCCCTCATCGACGGCGAGAGCGCCCCGCTGCCCGCCGGTGAACTCCCCGCCCACCACGTCATCGGCGCCTTCGGTTCCGGCGCGGTCGACGGCCTGGCCGCACTGCCCGTAGGTATCAGCGGCCTCGACGCCCAGCAGGTCGCCGACCTCGCCCTGGTCGCGGGCAACGCCAGCGTCGCCCGGCACCTCGACGGCACCGCCATCGACGCCGGCGGCCTGGTCCCCGACGTCGTCGACACCAACACCTGGGTGCAGACCATCGAGCAGATCTCCCCGGTGGAGCTGCTCGAGACCCAGCTGTGCAACTACACGGCCCCGTTCATCCTGATCAGCAAGCTCCGCCCGGCCATGGCCGCCGCCGCGAGGGCCGCGGAGAGCGGACGCGCGTACATCGTCAACGTCTCCGCGATGGAAGGCGTCTTCGGCCGCGGCTACAAGGGCGCCGGGCACCCCAACACCAACGCCGCCAAGGCCGCGATGAACATGGTGACCCGCACCAGCGGTCAGGAGATGTTCCAGAACGACGGCATCCTCATGACCTCGGTCGACACCGGCTGGATCACCGACGAACGCCCCCACTACGACAAGCTCCGCCTCGCCGAGGAGGGCTTCCACGCACCGCTCGACCTGGTCGACGGAGCCGCCCGGGTTTACGATCCGATTGTGCGCGGCGAGCAGGGCGAGGACCTGTACGGCGTCTTCCTGAAGGACTACGCGCCCGGTAAGTGGTAACCCGCCACCCTGGACGAGAGCCCGGGCGTCCGCCGGGTTCCGGCCCTGGTGAGCACCGCGCGAGGAGTTCCCATGGCCAGTCCACACGGCATCGATCCGAGGGCCTTCAAGGACCCCCGCAACCACTACCCGACCGACGACGAGTTCTACGCGAGCGACCGCCCGGCCCACCCACTGCTGCCGGAGGACCGCCCGCGCGGCGGCGGAGCCAGGACCGCGGTGAAGCACCGCGGCACCTGGGCCACGGTCGCGCTCGTCGCCGGAATCGTGCTGCTGATCCTCGTGGGGATCGCACTGTTCCCGTGAGGGAGCCGAGCCGTCATCTGTGAGGTGGCGCGGCCGACCTCAGCCGGTCATGGACGGCGTATCCGCCGGAGGTGTGCGCCGCCCTGACCCGGGTCCCGCCGTCCACCAGCAGATCCGCCCCGGTGATCCACTCGGCCTGGTCGGAGGCCAGCCACAGCACGGCCCATGCGATGTCGGCCGGTTCCCCGATCCGGCCGAGCGGCAGCCCGGCGGCCACCTCCGCCTCGCCGGGCTCCCACACGAACCGGGCCATCTCGGTGCGGACGAGCCCGGGGGAGACGGAGTTGACCCGCACCTTCGGCGCGAGTTCGCCCGCGAGCTGCTGCGTGAGGTGAAGAAGCGCCGCCTTGCTGGTGCCGTACGCCCCGACGTTCGGCCCGACATGCCCCGCGCCCTCCGTGCACACGTTGACCACCACGCCGCCGTGCTCCCGCATCCACGCCCGCCACACGCACTGCACCAACCGGAGCGGCGCCTCGACGTTCACGGTGAACGCCGTCCGCCACGCGTCCGGATCGGCTTCCATGAGCGGGCCGTACGGCTGGTTCGTCGCCGCGTTGTTGACGACCACGTCGATCCGCCCGAAGGCGCGCAGCGCGCACTCGGTCAACTCCCGCAGATGGTCCGGGTCGGCGACATCCCCGGCCAGGCCGACACCGCCCAACTCATCGGCGGTGCGCGCCACTTCACCGGCGTCCCGCGCGCTCACGCACACCAGGGCCCCGGCCCCGGCGAACGCCTCGGCGACCGCGCGCCCGATCCCGCGCGTGCCCCCGGTGACCAGGGCGGCCCGGCCCCGCAGACCGTACGACGACGTCATCGCCGTACGATCTCATGACGGGCCGTCAGTCGACAGCCCCCAGGCGGGAGTTGGGCAGTCGTGAGTTCCGGGCGGCCACGATGCCCAGAACCGTGCGCCAGTCCTCCAGGACCCCGGCGTCGAGGCCGACGACCTTGGCCGCGTCGTCGGCCTGGCGCAGGGTGATCGCGTCGTCGGCGAGCGGGTCGCGCTCGAAGGCGGCGGCCTCGACGGGGGACATGGGGCCGCCCTGTGTCCGGAGGGTCAGCGTGCTCTGTGCGGACAGGTCGCGGCCCGGCGAGGAGGTGGCCAGATAGCGCTTCGCGGGCACGTGCAGGCGGACGAGGTGGGCGACCCGTTCGCCGAGCAGGGCGCGGACGGCGTCCGCGGCGTGGTCCGCGTGCCCTGCGTCGTCGCCCGGTTGCAGCAGATGCCCGATGTCGTGGACCAGGCCGGCGACCTGAAGTTCCTTGTCGGCGGGGCGACTTCGGCGCAGCAGCGCGGCCGTCTGCAGCGCGTGGTCGTGCAGATCGACCGGGTCGCCCCTCCGGTCGGGGGTGTCCCAGGCGCCCCGACACGCGTACAGCAGATCCATCAGCTCCTCGACGCTGCGCAACTCCATGCGTCAGTCCTCCCGCGAGACAGCCTGTGCGGAACGCCAGGAGATCATGGCGAGCTTTCGACACAGCCAACGGGACCTGAACTGCGTGACGCCTTGAGTGACGTAGGTCATGTTCTCGATCGTGCGTGCGCCTACGTAGGCCGTGCGGGGGGCTGTCAAACCGCGCATGATGTAACAAACCGGTTCAGGTCGTGGCTGAAGAACACGGGGAGACTCGCAATGGTTACCCCATGTTTTCAGCCCCATCGAGCGGCGGGCCGCTCATTTGGTTAACCTGAGGCAGACGGACAGCGACAAGGGGTCCCACCGACACCCATGGTCCGTCCCGGGACAAGCCGGTCACAACGGCCTGCTCTCACACGAGTAACCGGCGCCACCGCGTCCGAACTGCCTTCAACCCACGCCCGAGCGGGCTCAGGTACCGGACCGGAGACCGGCCGGTGTGCCCCGAGGGTGACCCGACACATAAGGAGTGCGCGGTGACACCGGAGAAGACGAATCGCGAGCAACGCCCCGAGGAACACACGGAGCGTGCGGGCCACCGGTCCGACGAGCTCGGCAGCCTGGCCGTGTGGGCACGGTCCGCCCCCATCCGTCTCGCGGGCTACGAGGACGACCTCGCCGAGCCCCACATCCTGCCCAGCGTGGACTGACCCCCACAGGACCCTTCGCGATCGCCGACAGCATGGGCGTGCGAAAATCGCGCCCATGCTGATCAGAGAAGCCGCGGCCGACGACTGGCCGCGGATCTGGCCTTTCTGGCACCGGATCGTCGCCGCCGGCGACACTTACACCTGGGCCCGGGACACCTCCGAAGAGGCGGCCCGGGCCCTGTGGACGAGCCCGCCGAAACGTGTGTACGTCGCCGAGGACGAGACCGGAACCGTCGTCGGCTCCGCCTTCGTCACTCCGAACTACGGCGGCCCCGCCGACCGCATCGCCAACGCCGGCTTCATGGTCGACCCCGACCACGGTGGCCGCGGCATCGGCCGCGCCCTCGCCGAACACATCCTCACCGCCGCCCGCGACCAGGGCTTTCGAGGCATGGTCTTCAACGCCGTCGTCGAGACCAACCCCGCCGTCAAGCTCTGGCTCTCCCTCGGCTTCACGATCCTGGGAACAGTGCCGGACGCCTACGACCATCCCCGGGACGGCCGCGTCGGCCTGCACGTCATGTACCGGGCCCTCTAGAAGCACCTTTCAGTCGAGCGGCGCCGTCCGCTGCCACGGGTGCAGCTTCTCCAGCTCCTCCGCCAGCTCCAGCAGCGCCGCCTCCGATCCCGGCCGCCCCACCAGTTGTACGGCGCAGGGCGCGCCGGAGGGCAGGGTGCCGAACGGGACCGACATCGCGGGCCAGCCGGTGAGGTTCCAAGGGGGCGTCAGCGGCGAGTAGGTGGTGTTCGCCAGCACATTGCGCAGCCAGCCCCGCTCGTGCCACGGCCCGGCCTTGGGGGAGCGGCGGGCCAGCGCCGCCGTCAGCAGGATGTCGTGCTCGGCGAAGAACGGCGCCAGACGCTCCCGGAGCCGCTCCCGGCCCTTGCCGGTGCGGACGCTCTTCACGAACCGGCGCCCGATCGCCGCGTGCACGCGGGTCCGCCGTGCCAGCTTCCGCGGGTCGAGCCCCGCCGCGTCCACCGACGTGCCCGCCGTCCAGTGCGCGAGCGACGTGGTACTCAGCGACAGCGGATACGGCGGATCGGCGCGGTGCATCGCGTGACCGGCCTCGGCCAGCAGCCCGGCAGCCTCCCGGACGGCGGTCGTATACGGCTTGCTGACGGCGACTCCGACGAGCGGGCTGCGTACGGAGACGGCGATCTTCCGGGGTACGTGCTCGTCGGGACGTACGACCTCGATGTCCGCGATGACCGAAAACATCAGCCGGGCGTCCTCGACGGTCGTCGCGAGGGGTCCGTTCTCGGACATTCCGAACCAGTCGCCGTCGCCGATGCCGGCCGGGACGACCCCGAACCCCGGCTTGATGGTGACCAGACCGCAGTTGGCCGCCGGTATGCGCAGCGAGCCCATGCCGTCGTTGCCGAGGGCTATCGGCACCATGCCGGCGGCTACGGCGGCCGCGCTCCCGCCCGATGAACCGCCCGCCGTGCGGGTGGTGTCCCACGGGTTGCGGGCGGTGCCGTGGACGCCCTCGGTGGTGCCGAAGACGCACAGCTCGGGCACGTTCGTCAGCCCTACGACCACCGCACCCGCCGCCCGCAGCCGGGCCACGGTGACATGGTCGTGCTCGGCGGGCGTGTCCGGGGTCGCGGCGGAGCCCACGCGGTTGGACTCGCCGGTCACCGGGAGGTTGTCCTTCACGGCCACCGGCACGCCTGCCAGGGGCAGTTCGGCCAGATCGGCCCGCGCGCCCACCTCGTCGGCCTCCGCGAGCGCCGCCTCCGACCGCACCACCCGGAACGCGCCGATCCGCCCGTCGAGCCGCTCGATCCGGGCGAGATGCTCGGCCACCACCTCACGGGGCGTGACCCGCTTCTCGCGTACGGCGGCGGCGATCTCGACGGCGGTACGGCCGATCCAGCTGGTCACGGGGGTGCTCCTTGGATCTACTCGCGAGTATGTAGGGAGAACTGTGCCTCGGTGGCGGCACCGCGTCGAGAGGCGGTCGTCCGTGGAAAATCGAGGACGGTCGGTCGTGGAAAGCCAAGGGCTGCCGGTCTTGGACATTCGGGGCCGTCTTGTTGGACTTTTCGCGAGCCGCTGCCGAGTCGCCACCGAGCCGGTGCCCTCTGACCTGCTGGTCATCCGATCAATGGCTCAACTCGGCTGTGGTCACTCCCCGTTGACAGCCCCTGGGGGCAGCTCAATCATCAGACGTCCGATCAATCGCGACCGGTGGAGTGGCATGGCTGAGCGCAGGAAGAGACGGTTCCGGTTGATCGGCGTCGCGGCGGTGTTCGCACTGCTCGCGGCACCCGCGCCGGCGGTCGCGGTCCAGCAGGAGCGGGCGGTGCCGGTGACGGTGCCCGCGCTGTCCAACTGGACGCCTGAACCCGGGAGTTACGACTTCGGGGCCGGGACCCGGCTCGTGGCCGACAGCAAGAGCGCACGCGAAGTCGCCGATACGCTCGCCGACGACCTCAAGGCGGCCGGTCATGGAACAGTGCCCGTCGTACGGGGCGGTGCCCGGCCCGGTGACATCGTGATCGAAGTCCGGCCGACGAAGGGCTCGTTGGGTGCGGATGGCTATGAACTCCGGTCGGGCAAACGGCTGTCGGTGACCGGTGCGACCGAGACCGGCGCCTTCTACGGCACCCGGACCCTCCTCCAACTGCTCGCGCAGGGTGACCACATCCCGGGCGGACGCACGGTCGACGTACCGCGCTACAAGGAACGCGGGGTCGGCGTCTGCGCCTGCTACATCCACATCTCGCTGCCCTGGCTGGAGAACCTGGTGCGCGAGATGGCGTACCACAAGCTCAACCAACTCCTCCTCGAACTCAAGGTGAAGAGCGCCGCGCACCCCGAGGCCGACACCTGGGGCTACTACACCCAGGACGAGATGCGCCGCCTCGTCGCCCTCGGTGACAAGTACCACGTCGAGATCATCCCCGAGATCAACTCCCCGGGCCACATGGACCCGTGGATAGAGAACCGCCCCGACCTGCAACTCACCGACAGCGACGGCAACAAGCAGCCCGCCCGGCTCGACGTCACCCAGCCGGCGGCCTTCGACTACTACACCAGCCTGATGGACGAGTACGCGCAGGTCTTCACCGCGACGTCCTGGCACATGGGCGCCGACGTGTACATGCTCGGCTCCGACTACTCCAAGTACCCGCAGATGCTGCGCTACGCCCAGGAGAAGTACGGCGCGAACGCGACCCCGCAGGACGCGTACATCGACTTCATCAACCGCGTCCAGGCCTACGCCGCGAGCAAGGGCAAGAAGCTGCGCATCTGGAACGACGGACTCACCGGCGCCAACACCGTGCCGGTGGCTGTGGGCACGACGGTCGAGCACTGGCTGAACGTCACGGAGAAACCCAGCCAACTCATCGCCCAGGGCTACCCGTTGATGAACGCGGCCTACTCCCTCTATCTCGTCCGCGGCGGCTTCCACAGCGACACCGAGTCGCTGTACGACCAGAGCTGGGACCCGCGCAGCTTCGAGGGCGAGAAACTCACCTCCAGCGACGGCATCACCGGCGCGAAGATCAGCCTCTGGCCCGACAACGGGCGCGGGGAGACCGAGAACGAGGTCACCGCCGACACCGAACCCGCGCTACGGCACCTCGCTCAGGCGACCTGGGGCGATCCGCATCCCGACGCCACGTACGCCGCATTCACCGCGCGGGGTACGGCGGTTGGGCACGCGCCCGGATGGCGGGACCTGACCCGGGTGCCGGTGACGGACGGGACGTACACCTTCCGGACGGCGGGCGGCGTTTCCTTCGATGCCACGGTGCAGCGCACGCCGGACGGCTACGCGACGGTGCGGACCGCCGACGGCTGCCTTGAGGTGCGGGGCGGCAAGCTCACCCTCAACGTGCCGCTCCAGCCGGGAGTTTCGGCGAGCCCGCAGCCCTGCGACGCCGCGAACACCATGCAGCGCTGGGAGTTGGCGCCCGCGGCGGGCGGCTACCGGCTCGTGAACGCGATCACGCAGATGGCGCTGAGTGTCGCGGACGACGGCCGGCTCGTGCAGTACCCGCCGGACCAACACCGGCCCGCCACCTGGCACTTGACCGCCCACTGACCAGAGGAGTCCCACCCCATGGCCCTCTCCAGACGTCTCTTCGTCCTCTCGGCCACGGCGCTCGCCGCGACCGGCACCGCCACGGCATCCGCCCTCGCGGCGACCCCGCCCCCGTCCGACTCCCGCTCCCGTATCCCCGTCAGCCCCGACGACACCGAGGCCGAACTGGTCCGCAAGGCCTCCCAAGTCCGCCCCACCGCACGGCAGGTGGCCTGGCAGAAGCTGGAGCGGACGGCGTTCCTGCACTTCGGCGTGAACACCTTCACCGGGCTGGAGTGGGGGACCGGCGACGAGGACCCGAACGTGTTCCAGCCGACCGGCCTCGACACCGACCAGTGGGCCCGCGCCCTGCGCGACGGCGGCTTCAAACTCGCCATCCTCACCGTCAAGCACCACGACGGCTTCGTCCTCTACCCCTCCCGCTACACCAACCACACGGTCGCCTACAGCAGTTGGCGTGCCGGCCAGGGTGACGTACTGCGCTCCTTCGCCGACTCCATGCGGCGGTACGGCCTCAAGGCCGGCGTCTACCTCTCGCCCGCCGACGAGAACCAGTACCTCCACGGCGTCTACGCCAACGGCAGCACCCGAGTCACGCGCACCGTCCCGACACTCGTCGATGGCGACGACCGCTCCCCGGACGCCTTCTACACACTGGACGCCACCGACTACGGCGCCCACATGCTCAACACCCTCTACGAAGTGCTCACCGAGTACGGCCCCATCGACGAGGTCTGGTTCGACGGCGCCCAGGGCCGCATCCCACCGGGCCACGTCGAGGACTACGACTGGGACAGCTGGTACACGCTGATCAGGTCGCTGGCCCCGGACGCGGCGATCGCCGTGACCGGGCCGGACGTGCGGTGGGTCGGCAACGAGGGCGGCACCGCGCGCGAGGACGAGTGGAGCGTCCTGCCGGTGCGGGAGGAGCAGTACGGCCGCACGGACTGGGCGTTGTCGTACGACACCCCCGACGAGGGCAGCCGCAGCGCGCTCGTATCGGCGCAGCCGAACACCGACTACCTGCAGTGGTGGCCCGCCGAGTGCGATGTGTCGATCCACGACGGCTGGTTCTACCACCCGGACCAAGTCCCCAAGAGCGTCGACGAGTTGACCGACATCTACTTCGGCTCGGTCGGTCGCAACTCGGTCCTGCTGCTCAACGTGCCACCGGACACGGACGGCCTGCTGGCGGCCCCGGACGTGGCACGCCTGCGCGAGTTCCGTGAACGTGTGGACCGGGAGCTGCCCGAGGACCTGGCGCGCCGGGCCCGGACGGCCACCTCGCCCGGCCGGGTCACCGTCGACCTCGGCGCGGAACGGGCCGTCGACCGCGTCCGGTTGGCGGAGGACACAGGGCGCTACGGCCAGCAGGTCGAGGGCTTCGTGGTCGAGGCGTACGTCGACGGGGCCTGGACGGAGGTCACCCGCGCCGGAACGATCGGCGCGAGCCGCATCCTGCTGCTGGCCACGCCCGTACGCGCCCGGCGGTGGCGGATTCGCGTGACGGCAGCCCGGGACACCGTACGGATCGCGGAGTTCGGGCTGTACCGGTCGCGGGTCTGAGCGGCCCGAAACCGGCCGCCCTCACATGTCCTTGAGGAGCTTCTCCAGGAAGGCCACCGACTCGGGGGCCGGTGAAGCCACCATGCTCAGCCGGTCCATGACCGCGAGATAGCGGTCGACCTCTTCGGGCTTGTCCAAGTAGAGGGCGCTGGTGAGCTGTTCGAGGTAGACGATGTCCGGCAGGTCCGGCACCGGGAAGCGCAGCACGGTGATCGGACCGCCGGCGGCGGCGTGGCCGCCCACGTGGAACGGCAGCACCTGGAGTGTGACGTTCGGCAGGGCGGCCGTCTCGATGAGGTGCCGCAGCTGCTCGCGCATCACGTCCGCCCCGCCGAGCGGACGGCGCAGCGCCGCCTCGTCCACCACGACCCACAGCTTCGGCGCGCCGGGCCGGGTGAGCAACTCCTGCCGGGTCAGGCGGAGTTCGACGCGGCGCTGGATCGCGTCCGGGGTGTCGACGGGACGGCCGAGCCGGATGACGGCCTCGGCGTACGCGGCGGTCTGCAACAGGCCCGGGATGAACTGGACTTCGTATGTACGGATGAGGGAGGTGGCCTCCTCCAGACCCAGGTGCTGCTCGAACCAGGTCGGGAAGGCGTCGCCGTACGCGCGCCACCAGCCGGGTTCGTTGGCACGGCGGGCCGAGTCCAGGAACTCCTGGCGTGCGTCCGGTTCTTGGAGGCCGTACAGCGTCAACAGGTCGGCCACGTCGCGCTCCTTGAAGCCGACGCGGCCCAGCTCCATGCGGCAGAGCTTGGCGTCCGAGGCGCGTATCGCCGAAGCGGCCGTGTCCCGTGTGATGTTGAGGGACTCGCGCAGGCGGCGCAGGCGCGTGCCCAGCATGATGCGCTGGACCGTCGGACCGCCGCGCTTAAGGCTCAGCACGTCCGAACCCGAGGGAGCGTATTCCGGTTGAGCTGCAGTCATGTTCATCCCCTCGGCGGTCGCGCCGATACCGTCCGCAAGTTTTCGGGACTCAAAAGAGGATCGTAGCACCGAGGTTCCGGATAACTGCGGGGAGTGAAGGAGCCGGAAGGTGTCGGCCTGTGTCCGGCACCTTCCGGCCAATCCGCGGGTTTGCCTGACCTCAGCGGCCGGGGAGTAGGCCGTCGAAGTCGCCGTCCTTCACACCGCGGACGAACGCGGAGATCTCGGCGCTGGTGTAGACGAGCGCCGGACCTTCGGGATGGCGGGAGTTGCGCACGGCGACCTGACCGTCGGAGAGCGCGGCCAACTCGACGCAGTTGCCCTCGGGGTTGCTGTGGTGGCTCTTGCGCCACTGCGCGCCGTTCAGCAGGGTCGCCGACATGCCGTTCGCGTGCTCGATCTGAGGCCTCATCGCTCCCCCGGAAGATCGAATGCAATTGCAGCTTCAATTGCATCCATTGGTGATGCCGAGGACGATAGCCCTCGGGTGGGCCGCCCGCAAGATCGTCTGCAATTGCAGCGGTAATTGCCGATGCACTTGCGTTCGCAGGGGCAGGCGGAGGACGATGCTCCGGACAGGTGTAGCGCGCGCAGTTGTTCTCTTCCCAGGGGTCTCAGGGGTCGCGATGTCCGCAGAGCAAGTCGTACGACCGGTCGACACCCTGCGGATCGAGGGGACTTGGGAGTGGCTGTGCCGGGCCGTCGATCAGGTGGGCCCGCCCGAGCCGGGGCAGACCGTCACCCTGGTTCCAGCTGTCGGAGACGGGTGCGACCCCGCTCTGTGTTCCGTCCTGGTCGTGCCGCCGATGCCTCAATCCGCCCATGTGGCACGGGACTTCACCCGGGCCGCACTGGCTGACCGGACCGGGGACGAAGTCGTCGACGACATGGCGGTCACCGTGTCGGAGCTGGTGAGCAACGCGCTGCGTTACGGCCGGGCACCCAACTCCCTTGCGGAGCCGCAGCCTTCACTGTGGCTCGCGGTGTGGGACCGGCTGCCGTACGCGGTGTGCGCGGTCACCGACGACAGTGATCGCATACCCGTCGAGGGTCACCCCGACGAGTTCGCGGAGTCCGGGCGCGGTCTGCAGGTGGTCTCCGCGCTGAGCGAGTCGTGGGGCTGGAACCTGCGGGCGGGCGGCGGGAAGACGGTCTGGGCGCTGTTCCGGATCTGACGCGAGGGATGCGGAACAAGGGATACAGAACAAGAGGGGCACCGGCAACGCCGGTGCCCCTCTTCGGTGTTGGTGCTCAGACCTTGCGGCCGATGCCGCAGATCGCGTCCACGTCGGACGGGTCGCGGCCCACGTCGACCGGCTCCGGGTGCCACTGCGAGGTGGGCACGATGCCGGGTTCGATGACCTCCAGGCCCGCGAAGAACGCCTCGATCCGCTCGGGGCTGCGCAGGTGGTACGAGCTGGCGGAGTTGGCGTTGTACACCGAAATCGCTTGGTTCAGCGCCGCGTTGGTGTCCGTGCCGTCGCTCAACGCGAGGTAGCTGCCCGGGGGCAGGGCGTCCAGGAAGCGGCCCACGACGGACTCGGGCTCGTCCGAGTCCGGGATCTGGCCCAGGATGCCCAGCATCGTCAGCGCGATCGGCTTGCTGAAGTCCAGTGTCTGCGCGGCGACTTCGAGAATCCGCTCGGGCGCGCGCACATCCGCTTCGAGGTAGGCGCAGGCGCCCTCCGGGGTGCTGGTGAGCAGCGCCTGCGCGTGCACCAGCACCAGTGGGTCGTTGTCGACGTACACGATGCGGCTCTCGGGTGCGATGCGCTGCGCGACCTCGTGCGTGTTGTCGACGGTGGGCAGGCCGGTCCCGATGTCGAGGAACTGGCGTATGCCCGCCTCTTCGGTGAGATAGCGCACCGCCCGTACCAGGAAGCGGCGTTGGAGGCGGGCGAGCAGGGCGATGTCCGGGAACATCTGGACGATCATTTCGCCGGCCTCGCGGTCGGCGGCGTAGTTGTCCTTGCCGCCCAGGAGGAAGTTCCACACACGGGCGGAGTGCGGCCGGTCGAGCTGGAGCCGGTCGGCCAGCGGGTCTTCGGAGGTCATGGGCAAAGCCTCACACGAAGTACCCGGCGGTGTCCGGCGATTCGGACTCGAATCGGGAGTTACGGCACACTCATGCCCGCGCCGTTCCCGTGCTGTCCCGTTCGATCAATCGCGGCACCGGCACCCGCACCGTGCGCGCCGGACCGCCGTCCAGCAGAGCCGTCAACTCCTGGGCCGCCGTACGGCCGAACTCCACGCTGTCCCGGGACAGCGCCGACAGCCACGGCCGGACCATACGGCAGAGCGCGGAGTCCTCCCAGGCGACCACCGACACGTCCGCCGGTACGGAGAAGCCGAGTTCGGTCGCGGCGGCCACCCCGGCGACGGCCATAACGTCGTTGTCGTAGATCAACGCCGTTGGGGGAGCGGCGACTTCGAGCACCCGACGGGTGACGGCGGCGCCCGCCGCGTCCGAGTAGTCGGTGGTCACCGAGTGCACCTCCGTGAGCCCGCGGCGCGCGGCCTCGGCGCGCAGGGCGCGGATACGGCGCTCGGTGTGCGCGAGGCCCGGCAGACCGGCGATGTGCGCGATGCGCCGGTGGCCGCGCGCGTACAACTCGTCGACCACGGACGCCATCGCGCCCGCGTCGTCGGCCCACACCGTCGACAGACCGGGATGCCGTTCGTCGGGTGCGCCGCCGATCACCACGGCGGGCAGGCCCAGTTCGTCGAGGAGGTCGGGCCGCGGGTCGGCGGTGCGCGGGTCGGCCACCAGGACGCCGTCCACCCGGTGTTCGGCCCACCAGCGCCGGTACACCGCGCACTCGTCGTCGACGTCCTCGGCCATCTGGAAGAGCAGACCGAGGTGACGCTCGGCCAGCACCTCCTGGATGCCGGAGACGAGTTGGAGGAAGAAGGAGTCGACGCCGAGGGTGTCCGCGGGCCGGGCGAGGACGAAACCGACCGTCGCCGCGCCCTCCCCGGACAGCGCCCGCGCCGCCGTACTGGGCCGCCAGCCCAGCTGTTCCGCGACCCGGCGCACCCGGTCGCGGGTGATCTCGGAGACGCCGGGCCGGCCGTTGAGCGCGAAGGAGACCGCGCTCTCGGACACGCCGGCGCGCTGCGCGATGTCCTTCATCGTCGGCCGACGCGCGGGCGACCGCTTGCCTGACAAGCCTGCTCTCCATTCCACCGGTGCCGCGCACTAATGCGCTTGAGTCCGCATACCCTAAAGCGCATTAGTGATCCACCGCAAGAATGCGAACGCACCTTGCTGACCAGTGCAGTTGGCCGGATCCGGCCAACTAATGAATTTAGCTGAGCGGAATCCATTGACTCGCCCGCCGGACAGCGTGCAAGGTCTGCCCCGGCACGATTGGCCAACCCCCACTGCAAAGGAGCCACTCACCGTGCGCATCTCCCGCAGAGCCTTCGCCGCAGCTGCCGCCGCCGTAGTCCTCATGCCGCTGAGCGCCTGCGGCTCCGGGGGAGACGGCGGCGGATCGACCGACGCCTCGGGCAAGGTCGAGGGCGACATCACCTTCCAGACCTGGAACCTCCGCGCCAACTTCAAGTCGTACTTCGAGGGCGTGATCTCCGGCTTCGAGAAGAAGTACCCCGGCACCCATGTGAAGTGGATCGACCAGCCCGCCGAGGGCTACGCCGACAAGATCAGCGCGGACGCCGCCGGCGGCACCCTGCCCGACGTCGTCAACGTCTCCCCGGACCTGGTCGCCCCGCTCGCCAAGGCGGGCCTCGCGCTCGACCTCGACAAGTCGGCCGCGAAGTACAAGAGCGAGTACCTGCCCGGGGCTTGGGCCAGCCACCAGATACCGGGCATGACCGGGACCTACGCCTTCCCCTGGTACCTGAACACCGGCCCGCTCTTCTACAACAAGTCCCTCTTCAAGCAGGCCGGACTCGACCCCGACCAGCCGCCGAAGACGTACGACGAACTCTTCGCCCAGGCCCTCCAGTTGGCGAAGAAGACAGACGGCAAGGTCGCCACCCTCGCCAACGTGCCCACCGTCGAGGACTTCGGCCGCTACGGCGTCGAGCTCATGAACAAGGCGGGCACCGCCTTCGCCTTCAACGACGCCAAGGGCATCGAACTCCTCACCAAGTACAAGGAGTTGTACGACGCGAAGGCCCTCGACTCGCAGGCGCTCACCGCCACCCCCGAGTCGTCCGGCAAGAAGTTCCTCACCGGCGCTGTCGCCATGAACCCCGGCAGCGCCCTGGACCTCGACAACTTCAAGAAGCAGGCGCCCACCCTGTACAAGAACATCGGCATCACCGACCAGATCACCAGCACCGGGCACGTCAACATGTACGTGATGGGCGTGATGGTCAACTCCAAGACCAAGCACACCCCCGCGTCCGTGGCCTTCGCGCACTACGTCACCGACGCCCAGCAGCAGATGTCGTTCGCGAAGAAGGTCGCCATCTTCCCGAGCACCGCCGGTTCCCTCGACGACCCGTACTTCACCAAGGAGGACGGCACCGACGAGACGCGGGTGCGGATCGCCGCCGCCAAGTCCCTGAAGAACGCGGTCAATTACACGCCGGTGCTGTTCAGCGAGCAGATGAAGACCGCGCTGCGCAACGAGGTCGCCAAGGCGCTGCAGGGCAAGGAGAGCCCCAAGACGGCTCTCGACAACGCTGTCAAGGCGTGCAACACGCTGCTCCAGCAGGAAGGCTGAGGGTCCCATGGCCGACGTGTCCCGCGTGCGGCGCCAACTGCCCACCAGTCCCTGGCTGTTCGCCGCCCCCGGGCTGCTCGTCGTCGGCGCCTTCGTGCTGTATCCCTTCGCTTCCACCGTCGCCAACTCCTTCACGGACCGGCGCACCCTGATCCCGGGCCACTTCGTGGGGTTCGCCAACTTCCGCGAGCTGTGGCACGACGACATGTTCTGGACCGGACTGCGCAACAGCACGCTGTACATCGTCGGAGTGGTCCCCGCACTCGTCGTACTCCCGCTGCTGCTCGCCCTGTTGGTGCAGAAGAACATCCCCGGCATCACCTTCTTCCGGTCCGCGTTCTACACGCCGGTCGTCGCGTCGATCGTCGTGGTCGGGCTGATCTGGGTGTGGCTGCTGGACGAACGCGGCCTGGTCAACTCGCTGTTGGAGACGATCGGCGTCGGACAGGTCGGCTTTCTCAGTGACCAGTGGCTGCTTCTGCTGAGTGCCATGGCCGTCACGGTCTGGAAAGGCCTCGGCTACTACATGATCATTTATCTGGCCGCGCTCGCCAGTGTGCCGCGCGAACTGCACGAGGCCGCGTCGGTCGACGGCGCGGGCGCGGTGCGCCGCTTCTTCACGGTGACCGTGCCCGCCGTCCGCTCCACGATGGTTCTCGTCGGGGCGCTGTCGTCGGTCGCCGCCTTCAAGGTGTTCTCCGAGGTGTACCTGATGGCGGGCCCGAGCGGCGGACCGGCCGGTGAGGACACCACCCTCGTGATGCTCGTCCAGCGCACCGGTACCGGCCTGACCGGCCGGGTCGGCTATGCCTCCGCGCTCTCGGTCGTCGTCTTCGTGGTCACCGTCGCGCTGATGCTGCTCGTGCTGCGGGCCGACCGGAAGGAGGACGCTTGAGCGTCATCGAGCGCACAAGGCCCGTCCAGGAGAGGGCAGTTCGTGAGCCCCGCATCACCGACGAGCACGGCCGCCGTATCCGCGTCTGGGAACTCGCCCTGCGCTACTCGCTGTTGCTCATCGTCCTCGCCATCACCGTAGGACCCTTCGTGTGGCAGCTCTCCACCTCGCTGAAGGGCCCGACCGAGGACATCTACAGCTCACCGCCCACCTTCCTGCCCGAACATCCCACCCTGCACAACTACAAGCGGGTCGCCGACACCATCCCCGTCTGGGACTACGCCTTCAACTCGCTGAAGGTCGCCTCCGCCAACGTCGTGACGAACTGCGTCGGTTCGGCGCTCGCGGGCTACGCACTGGCCCGGCTGCGGTACCGGGGTCGCCGCGTGGCCACCCTCGTCTTCATCCTCGCGATGCTCGTGCCGGTGGAGGGCATCATCATCGCCCAGTTCACCACCATGCGGGAGCTGGGCCTGAACAACACCCTGATCGGCGTGGTCCTCCCGGGCTGCGTCGGCGCCATGAACGTCCTGCTGATGCGCAACGCCTTCCTCAACCTGCCGTACGAGATCGAGGAGGCGGCCTACGTCGACGGCGCCAACGTGTGGCAGCGGTTCCTGCGGATCGCGCTGCCGTCCGTGAAGGGGACCCTCGCCGTCGTCGCGATCTTCGCCTTCATGGGCGCCTGGGACGACTTCCTGTGGCCGCTCATCGTGCTCAGCGATCCGTCCAAGTTCACGCTCACCATCGGCCTCAACTATCTGCACGGCACCTTCGCCAACGACGAACGGCTCGTCGCCGCCGGCACGGTCATCGCCGTGGCACCGCTGATCGCCCTCTTCGCCTGCCTCCAGCGGTACTTCTTCCGCGGCGTGGGCGAAGGGGCCGTCAAGGGCTGAGACCTCCGCGCGCCGACTCTCCCCACGTACGCACTACAGAACCAGGATCCCGATGTCTTCTGCCGTGCGCTTCGGCGTCAACTACACGCCCAGCCAAGGGTGGTTCCACCACTGGCTCGACTTCGACCTCGACTCCGTACGCGCCGACCTCGACTCGATCGCCGGGCTGGGCCTCGACCACATCCGCGTCTTCCCGCTGTGGCCGTACTTCCAGCCCAACCGGACCCTGATCCGAACGAAGGCCGTGGAGCAGCTGGTTCAGCTCGTGGACGCGGCCGGAGAGCGCGGGCTCGACGTCAACGTGGACGGTCTGCAAGGACACTTGAGCAGCTTCGACTACCTGCCGGCCTGGACCCGCACCTGGCACCGGCGCAACCTCTTCACCGACCCGGACGTCCTCGACGGCCAGGCCGCCTACCTGCGCACGCTCGCCGCCGCCCTCGCCGACCGGCCCCACTTCATCGGCATGACCCTCGGCAACGAGGTCAACCAGTTCTCGGCGGGCCCGCATCCGGACCCCGACCGGGCGACGGAGGACCAGATCGACGGCTGGCTGGAGCGGATGCTCGCCGCCTGCGCTGAGGGCGCGCCCGGCAAGCCGCATCTGCACGCCGAGTACGACGCGACCTGGTACCAGGACGACATGCCGTTCACACCGGCCCAGGCCGCCCGCCACGGCGCGATGACGGCCGTGCACTCCTGGGTCTTCAACGGCACCGCCCAACGCCACGGGCGTACTTCCGTACCGGCCGAGCATCACGCCGCGTACCTCATCGAGCTGAGCAAGGCCTGGGCCGAGGAGCCGCACCGGCCCGTCTGGCTCCAGGAGGTCGGCGCGCCCCAGCCGCTCGTACCGGCCGAGCACGCGGCCGACTTCGCCTCCGCGACCATCGCCAACGCCCTTGACTGCCCCGACCTCTGGGGCATCACCTGGTGGTGCTCCCACGACGTGTCCCGCGACCTCGCCGACTTCCCCGAACTCGAATACGGGCTGGGCCTGTTGACCAACGACCGGCAGGTCAAGGACATCGCGCTGGTGCTGGCGGAGGCGGCCCGCGAGCCCGCGTACGCGCCCGCCACCCGCACCACGGCACTCGTCGTGCCCGCCGATCCGTCGGTCCGCTCGGTCTGCGGGCCCGGCGGGCCGGTGTTCGACGCCTACTTCCGACTCGTCGCCGACGGGGCCCGCCCGGCGACCGTCCTCGACGTGCGCGCGGACGACAAGGAACACCTCGCCGCGCGCGGCATCACCGAAGTCGTCACTTCCGACCAGGTACTCCCCACCCCACAAGGAGGCACCAGCTCGTGAACCCCGGACGCCCCACCAGACGCACCGTCCTGCTCGCCGGCGCGGCGGCCACCCTGCTGCCCCAACTGCCCACGCCCGCCTTCGCCGCCCAGCAGGCCGCGACCAACACCGGGCAGCCGTACGCCAGTTACTGGTACCCGGACTCCCTGCCCTCGGGCACCCCGGGCACCGGCATCACCTGGAACAGCCTGAAGACCTGGAACGCCGCCTCGGACGCGGACCTCGCCTTCAACGCCGCCGCCGTCCCCCTGGCCGCCCGCTTCACCCCGACCCCAGCGAACAGCACCGCCCGCTCCGACCAGGCCCGCATCCAGTCCCTGGTCTCCTTCGGACCGACGTCGAGCAACCCCTCCCAGGGCGCGGCCACCGCCGACTACTACGCGCTCACCCACTGGTCCTACCTCGACGAACTCGTCTTCTGGGGCGGCTCGTCCGGCGAGGGCATCATCCTCGCCCCGAACGCACCCATCGTCGACGCCGCCCACCGGCACGGCGTACCCGTCCTCGGCAACATCTTCCTGCCGCCCGTCGCCTACGGCGGACAACTCCAGTGGACCCGCGACCTGGTCCAGAAGGACTCCGCCGGGCACTGTCCACTGGCCGCCCAACTCGTCGCGGTCGCCGCCGCGTACGGCTTCGACGGCTGGTTCGTCAACGCCGAGACCAGCGGCGGGAACACCGCCCTCGGCACCGACATGCAGGGCTTCGTCAGCGAGTTGAAGTCCCTTGCTGCCGCGCAGGGGCAGCGGGTCACCTGGTACGACGCGATGACCGTGAACGGGACGGTCAGCTGGCAGGGTGCGCTGAACACCTCGAACCAGGCGTTCTTCCAGGCCGCCGACGACATGTTCGTCGACTTCCGGTGGAGCGCGAGCACGCTGGCCGCGTCCGGGACGAAGGCGGACGGACTGGGGCGCAGCCGCTACGAATTGTGGGCGGGCGTCGATGTCGAGTCCAACGGGTCGAGCACGTCCGTGAGTTGGGACGCGATGGTGCCGACGACCAAGGCGCACATCACGTCCATCGGCTTCTACCGGCCCGAGTGGACCCGCAACCACCTGCCCGCGAGCCGTACCCCGGGCGACTTCCACGCCGCCGACGACCGGTTCTGGACCGGCCGCTCGCTCGACCCGTCGAAGCCGGACGGCACGGACACCTGGCGGGCACCGGCCGTGTCGGTCGCGGACCGGTCGACGGTGGGCGGCGCGCTGCCGTTCGCGAGCGTCTTCAACACCGGGCACGGGCTGCGCTGGTACGAGGACGGGGCGGTCACCTCGGACGCGGCATGGAATCACCTCGGACTGCAGGACCGGCTGCCGTCCCGGCGATGGGTGGTGCGGACGGCCGGGCAGCGGCCCGCTGTGACCTTCGACTTCGCGAACGCGTGGCGGGGCGGCAGCAGTGTGCTGGTCTCGGGTGTACTGGATCAACCGGCGACTGTGGATGTGTACGGTTCACAGCTGCCGATCGGTGGTGACACGGTGGTCGACCTGACGTTCCGCACCGACACCGGCAGTGTGAACGTCGAGCTGGCGGTCGCCACGGCCGAGCCGAGCACGGCGGGGTCGACACCGCCGTACACGTATCTGCCTGTGAACTCGGTCAACGGCATGCGCGCTGTGAAGGATGTCAACGGCTGGCAGACGGTGACCGTGCCGCTCACAGGGCTCTCCGGCACGCTGCACGCGATCGGTGTGCGGCTCACCGCGGCCGACGAGAGCGGGAGCACTGTGAACTGGCGGCTCGGCGGTGTGGCTGTTCGCGACGTCAACGACACCGAGCCGGCCGCCGCCCCCTCCAACCTGCGGATCACCGCCGCGACCGGAGGCGACCTGCGCTTCGCCTGGGACGCCGCGCCCGGCGCCGTACGCCACTACACCCTCCACCGTCTCCTGCCGGACGGCACTCGGCGCTTCCTCGGCGGTACCTGCCAGCGCGCCTTCTTCGTCGGCGGGCTGCAGGCCGAACAGGGCGAGCAGCAGGCGTGGTTCGAACTGCGCGCGACAGGGGAGCTCTACACAGCGTCGGCCCCGTGGCCGTCGCGCACACCTGGTAACACCCGTAACCCAACCCGCAACCGAGCTACGGAGCACCCCACATGCATGACGACCGCAGCCTGGTCGAAGCCCGCCTCAAGCGTGTCCTCGAAGAGCGCATCCGTCCCGCCGTGTACCCCGAGTCCGTGCCGCTGGAAGTGGCCGTCTGGAACGCGCCCGACGAGCCGGTTCCCGTCGCCGAGGGGCTCGCGGGCACACCCGAGCCGATCGAGGTGGGTGCCCGGTGGGGTGCTCCCTGGGGGACCAGCTGGTTCCGCGTCACCGGGACCGTCCCCCAGGAGTGGGCCGGGAAGACCGTCGAGGCGCTGCTCGACCTCGGCTTCGACGAGAACATGCCCGGCTTCCAGTGCGAGGGCCTCGTCTACCGGCCCGACGGCACTCCCGTGAAGGGCCTCAACCCGCGCAACCAGTGGGTCCGGATCGGGGCGCCCGTCGCCGGCGGCGAGGAGGTACGGCTGCACATCGAGGCCGCGTCCAACCCGGTGGTCATGGACTACCACCCCTTCGTACCCACCCAGTTGGGCGACAAGGAGACCGCCGGCAGCGAGCCCCAGTACACGCTCACCCGCATGGACCTCGCCGTCCTCGACGAGAACGTGTGGAACCTCGTACTCGACCTGGAGGTCCTCGGCGAGCTGATGGCCGAGCTGCCGGTCGAGTCGGCACGCCGCTGGGACCTCCTGCGGGCGATAGAGAAGGCGCTCGACGCCGTCGACCTCCAGGACGTCAACGGCACGGCGGAGCGCGCCCGTTCACAGCTTGCGGCCGTCCTCTCCACGCCCGCTGTCCCGTCCGCGCACCGCATCAGCGCCATCGGACACGCGCACATCGACTCGGCATGGCTGTGGCCGCTGCGGGAGACGGTCCGCAAGGTGGCACGGACAACGTCCAACATGACGGCCCTCCTTGAGGACGAACCCGACTTCATCTTCGCCATGTCGCAGGCCCAGCAGTGGGCCTGGGTGAAGGAGCACCGCCCCGAGGTGTGGGCACGGGTCAAGAAGGCGGTCGCGGACGGGCGGTTCGTGCCGGCCGGTGGCATGTGGGTGGAGTCGGACACCAACATGCCGGGCTCGGAGGCGATGGCCCGTCAGTTCGTGCACGGGAAGCGGTTCTTCCTCGACGAGTTCGGCATCGAGAACGAGGAGGCCTGGCTGCCCGACACCTTCGGCTTCGCCGCCGGTCTGCCGCAGATCATCAAGGCCGCCGGGTCCAAGTGGCTGCTGACGCAGAAGATCTCGTGGTCGCAGACGAACAAGTTCCCGCACCACACCTTCCGTTGGGAGGGCATCGACGGCACCCGGATCTTCACCCACTTCCCGCCCGTCGACACCTACAACTGCTCCATGCAGGGCCGCGAGATCGCCCACGCGGCACGCAACTTCAAGGACAAGGGAGTGGCCCGGCACTCTCTCGCGCCCACCGGCTGGGGCGACGGGGGCGGCGGCACCACCCGCGAGATGGTCGCCAAGGCGGCCCGCCTGCGCGACCTCGAAGGCTCGGCGACCGTGGCCTGGGAGACCCCGAAGGAGTTCTTCGAGAAGGCCGAGGCCGAATACCCCGAACCCCCGGTCTGGGTCGGCGAGTTGTACCTCGAACTCCACCGCGCCACCCTCACCAGCCAGGCCAAGACCAAGCAGGGCAACCGGCGCAGCGAACACCTCCTGCGCGAGGCCGAGCTGTGGGCGGCGACGGCTGCGGTGCGGGCCGGATTCCCGTACCCGTACGAGGACTTGGACCGGATCTGGAAGACCGTCCTGCTCCACCAGTTCCACGACATCCTGCCCGGCTCGTCCATCGCCTGGGTGCACCGCGAGGCCCGCCGGACGTACGAGCGGGTCGCCGCGGAACTGAACGGCAACATCGACGCGGCCCAGCGCGCGCTGGCGGGGGAGGGGACGCGGGAACTGGTGTTCAACTCCGCGCCGCACAGCCGCGAAGGCGTCCCCGCGGGCGGCGCAGGGACCCCGGCGGTCCAGGGTGAGACGGCACTCGCGTCACGTGTCGGCGGCGGACACGTCCTGGAGAACGGCCTGCTCCGCGTCGAGATCGACGGCCGGGGACTCGTCGTCTCCGCCTACGACATCGCGGCCGACCGCGAGACCGTCGCCCCCGGCCGGGTCGCGAACCTGCTCCAACTCCACCCGGATTTCCCGAACATGTGGGACGCCTGGGACGTCGACGAGTTCTACCGCAACACGGTCACCGACCTCACGGACGCGGAGGAGGTCGTGGCCGAGGGGAACAACGCCGTGCGGATCGTACGGTCCTTCGGCGCGTCCCGGGTCACCCAAGTGCTGTCCCTCGCCCCTGGGGAGCGGCGGCTGCTCATCGACACCGAGGTCGACTGGCACGAGACCGAGAAGTTCCTCAAGCTCGCCTTCCCGCTGGACGTGCACGCGGAACGGTACGCGTCCGAGACCCAGTTCGGGCACTTCCACCGGCCCACGCACACCAACACCTCATGGGAGGCGGCCAAGTTCGAGGCCTGCAACCACCGCTTCGTCCACATGGAGGAACCCGGCTGGGGCGTCGCCGTCGTCAACGACTCGACGTACGGCCACGATGTGACCCGTACGGTCCGCAGCGAGGGCGACAACGGTACGACCACCACGGTCCGCGTCTCCCTCCTCCGAGCCCCGCGCTTCCCGGACCCCGAGACCGACCAGGGCGTCCACCGTTTCCGGCACGCGCTGGTGCCCGGCGCGGGCATCGGCGACGCGGTCCGCGAGGGCTGGCGGATCAACCTGCCGGAGCGGCGGGTCACGGGTGGGCAGGAGGTCGCGCCGTTGGTCAGCGTCGACCGGGACGCGGTCGTCGTCACGGCGGTGAAGCTCGCCGACGACGGGAGCGGTGACGTCGTGGTCCGCTTCCACGAGGCGCACGGGGGACGGGCCAGGGCGACACTGACGGTGGGCTTCGCGTTCGACGCCGTGGAGGTCGTGGACCTGCTGGAGCGGCCGTCGGCCGAGGCCGAGGAGGTGACCCGTGAGGGTGATCAACTGGCTTTGAGGCTGCGCCCGTTCGAGCTGGTGACGCTGAGGCTTCGGCGGTCCTGACCCGGAACGGCTTTCGCCGGCGGCCGCGATCGCCCGATGATGTGGCAATGAGACGAAGAACGGTCGTCGGTCAGGCCTGGGCCTCCCAACCCGATCCGCTACTGGCGCTTGCCCGACAGGAGTTGGAGTTCTACGCGGGGGCGTGCGACCGGGCCAGGTGGTTGCACTACACGACGGAACTCGGCGCTCTCGCCGCCACGTCCGCGACGGTCGTGGCGGCGGGACTGCACGCGCCTGCCTGGTTCACCGCCCTGATCGCGGGCAGCGCCGTCTTCTTCACCGGCATGCGCCAACTGTTCAGCCCGGGCTCGCGCTGGGTCCTGGCCGCGCAGGCGCGGGAGGGCCTGCGGCGGGCGATCGACCACTACCTGCTGCTCCCGCAGGGCGAGCGCGACGCGGCCGCCCGGGCCGCCCTGCACCGGGCGGTCGACGAGGTGGGCACCAGCGAACTGCGCGGATGGGCGGAGGTCCAGGGCCAGCGGGGCGAACCGCCGCTGCCTGCCTCCGGCGTTTGAGGCTCGGGCCAGGGCGGATGCTCTCGGTTGTTTGCGGCGGGTGCGTGGGGGCTGGTCGCGCCCGCGCGGCGGAGCCGCATATCGATGCAGCCCCGCGCCCCTGGAAGACTTGGCCCCTTCGGGGCTCAGCCCTCCTCCGGCGGGTCTCCCTGCGCGGGCGGAGACAGAGCGCACAGTTCAGAGTGGCTGCCCCTGTTCGCCGTGGGCCGGTGACGACCAGCACGGCCCGGATGCCAGGGCGCCTGAACCCCTGCTTCTAGGGGGCGAGTTGGGCCCGCAGCCACTCCTCGACCTCGCCCACGTGCGAGGCCGCCGCCGCGCGGGCCGCCTCCGGGTCGCGGGCCACCAACGCCCGGTGGATCGCGGCGTGTTCGCGGCGGGTGCGGGCGAAGGCGCCCTCCTCCTGGTAGCCGCGCCACACCCGGGCCCGGAACGTCCTGGACGACAGGCCCTCCAGGATCGCGGCCATGGTCTCGTTGCCTGCGGCGCCCGCGATCTCGCGGTGGAAGGCGAGGTCGTGGGCGAGGATCTCCTCGGGGTCGTCGGTGGCGTTCATCGCCGTGAGGTGCTTCTCGACCTCGGCCAGCTGGTCCGGCGTGATGCGGGCCGCGGCCAGTGCCGTCGCCGTCGACTCCAGGATGCGGCGGACCTCCAGCAGCTCCACCAGACGCGGGCCGCGCGAGAGATCGGCGACGACACCGAAGGTCTCCAGCAGGTCGCCGGCCTCCAACTGCGTGACGTAGATGCCCGAACCGTGCCGGGCCTCCAGCACGCCGAGCACCGTCAGCGCGCGGATCGCCTCGCGCATCGAGCTGCGGGACATGCCCAGTTGGGCCGCGAGATCGCGCTCGGTGGGCAGTCGCTGGCCGGGCTCCAGGCGGCCCTCGCCGATCATCGCCTTGATCCGGTCGATGGCGCGCTGCGTCACCGTGCCCTTCTGCGGAGCGGCACCGCTCGCCGTCTGCTGGGGCAGGGTCTCGTCCACGCCAGTCCTCCTGTCGCCGGTCCGCGCAGTCTAATCACGGATGTGGTCGGACCACTACGGCTCGAAAGCCCGAAAATTTGGCTCCAGAGGGTGTTGCAGCCCCGAAGTGGTCTGATAAATATTCCGGCAACTGCTCGATCACGCTCGATGAGGAGCCCGACAGATGGCCGGCAGCACAGTGCGGAACGGACGGCAAGGCAGGCGATTGACCGCATGGGCGGTGCGTGCGACGGCGGCGGCCGCGTGCGGCACCCTCGCGCTCACGGCATGCGGCAGCACCAAGGACACCGGGGCAAGCAGCACCGGCGGCGGTACCGGCAAGGTGGGGGTGATCCTGCCGCTGCTGACCTCGCCGTTCTGGCAGTCGTACAACGACTACGTGCCGAAGATGGCGAAGTCCGAAGGTGTCCAGGCGCTGAAGACGGTCAACTCCAACAGCGACCCCTCGCAGCAGATCACCGACATCAACAACGAGCTGAACCAGGGCGTCAAGGGCCTGGTCGTCGCTCCGCTGGACAGCGCCGCCATCGAAGCCGGCCTCAACCAGGCCGAGCGCAAGGGCGTGCCGGTCGTCGCCGTCGACGTGGCGCCCGACAAGGGCAAGGTCGCGATGGTCGTGCGCGCCGACAACGTCGCGTACGGCGAGAAGGCCTGCGACTACCTCGGGGCGCACATCACCAGCGGCAAGGTCGTACAGATCATGGGCGACCTCGCCTCGGTCAACGGCCGTGACCGGTCAGAGGCGTTCAGGGCCTGCGTCAAGAAGAAGTACCCGAAGCTGAAGGTCCTGGAGATCCCCGCCAAGTGGGAGTCCGACACGGCGGCCTCCAAGCTCGACACGCTCCTCAACGCCAACCCCGACATCAAGGGCATCTACATGCAGGCGGGCGGCGTCTATCTCGCGCCCACCCTCCAGACCCTCAAGTCCAAGGGCCTGTTGAAGAAGGCGGGCCAGGCCGGACACATCACGATCGTCTCGAACGACGGCATCCCGCAGGAGTTCGACGCGATCCGCAAGGGCGAGATCGACGCCACCGTGTCCCAACCGGCCGACGCCTACGCCAAGTACGGCATGTACTACATCAAGGCCGCGATGGCGGGGAAGACCTTCAAGCCCGGCCCCACCGACCACGACTCCACGATCGTCAAGCTGCCCAGCGGCATCCTTGAGGACCAACTCCCCGCGCCCCTGGTCACCAAGGACAACGTCGACGACGCCAAGCTCTGGGGCAACACGGTCAAATGAGCACTTCAGTAACCACTCCGCTGGTGGAGGCGACGGGAATCGTCAAGCGGTACGGCCCCACCGTCGCCCTCGCCGACGGTCAACTGACCGTACTTCCGGGCGAGTCCCATGCCCTCGTCGGCCGCAACGGCGCCGGCAAGTCCACCCTCGTCACCGTCCTCACCGGACTCCAGGCCCCGGACGAGGGCACGGTCCGCTTCGACGGCGAGCCCGCGCCCCCGCTCACCGACCGCGACGCCTGGCGCGGCAAGGTCGCCTGCGTCTACCAGAAGCCCACTGTGGTACCCGAGTTGACGGTCGCAGAGAACCTCTTCATCAACCGTCAGCCGCAGTCCCGGGGCGGCATCATCAGCTGGCGCCGCCTCCGCACCGAGGCCGCCGCACTTCTCGACACCTGGGACGTACGCGTCGACCCCGAGGCGCGCACCGCCGACCTCAAGGTCGAGGACCGCCAAATGGTGGAAATCGCCCGGGCGTTGAGCTTCGGCGCCCGGTTCATCGTCCTCGACGAACCGACCGCACAGCTCGACAACCGGGAGATCGAGCGGCTCTTCACCCGCATGCGGGCGCTCCAGGAGTCGGGCGTCACCTTCCTGTTCATCTCGCACCACCTCCAGGAGGTGTACGAGGTGTGCCAGACCGTCACCGTGCTGCGCGACGCCCGCTGGATCACGACCGCACCGGTCGCCGACCTCCCGCGCCGGGCCCTGGTGGAGGCCATGGCGGGGGAGTCCATCGCCGAACTCGAAGTCCAGCTCAGGGAGTTGGACACCGAGGCGCCCGTCCTCCTGGATGCGCGCGGGCTCACCTCCGAGTCGTACGAGAACGTCGATCTCACCGTCCGCCGGGGTGAGGTGGTCGGACTCGCCGGGTCCAGCGGCAGCGGCAAGATCGAGCTGGCCGAGTCCTTCACCGGGCTGTACAAGCCGACCGGCGGCACCGCCCAACTCGACGGCGAGCAGCTGCCGTTCGGGGATGTGCAGGCTTCTTTGAAAGCCGGCGTCGGGTGCGTGCCGCGCGACCGGCACGGACAGGGGCTGGTCTTCGGCATGTCCATCGGGGACAACGCCACGATGACGGTCCTGGACCGGCTGGGCCGCTTCGGCTTCGTCGGCACCGACCGTAAGCGCGCGTTCGCGACCGAGCTGATCGAGCGCCTCGACATCCACACCGAGGGCCCCGAACAGCCTGTCTCCGACCTGTCCGGGGGCAACGCGCAGAAGGTCGTCATGGCCCGCGCGCTGGCCTCCGACCCCAGGCTGCTGGTCCTGATCAACCCCACCGCGGGCGTCGACGTGAAGTCCAAGGAGTCCCTCCTGGCCCGCATGGACAGCGCCCGCGACGACGGCACCGCCGTGCTCGTCGTCTCCGACGAACTCGACGACCTGCGGCGCTGCGACCGCGTCCTCGTCCTCTTCCACGGCCGTGTCGTCGCCGAGCACCCGGCGGGCTGGCGCGACCACGAGCTGATCGCCTCCATCGAAGGAGTGGACCATGGCTGACACCAAGGCGGCCCCGCCGCTCGCCGCCCCACGCGCCACCGGGGCGGGCTCGGCCCGGACGGTCCTGCTCCGCCGGGCCCGCGAACTCGCCCTCGTACCAGCCCTGTTGGTGCTCCTGGTGCTCGGCGCGATCGTCAACGACTCGTTCCTCACCGAACGGAACCTGATCTCCATCCTGGGTGCCTCCGCCGCCCTCGCGATGGTGGTCCTCGCCGAGTCGCTGATCCTCATCACCGGCAAGATCGACCTGTCGCTGGAGTCGGTGGTCGGCATCGCGCCCGCCATCGGCGCCCTGCTGGTCCTGCCGACCGCCGAGTCCGGCTGGGGCACGGAGTGGGCGGCCCCGCTCGCCCTCGTCGCGGTCCTCGTCGTGGGCGGGATCATCGGCGCCTTCAACGGCATCCTCGTGGTGAAGTTCAAGCTCAACGCCTTCATCGTCACCCTCGCCATGCTGATCGTCCTGCGCGGTCTGCTGGTCGGCGCCACCAAGGGCAAGACGCTGTTCGGCATGCCCGACTCCTTCTTCACCCTCGCCACCAGCACCTTCCTGAACGTCCCGATGTCGGTGTGGCTGGCCGCGGTCTGCTTCGCGATCGCCGGGTTCGTGCTCAAGTACCACCGCGTCGGCCGCGCCCTGTACGCGATCGGCGGCAACCAGGAGGCGGCCCGCGCGGCCGGCATCCGCGTCGACCGGATGCTGCTCGGCGTGTCGGTCGTCGCCGGAGTCCTCGCCTCGGTGGGCGGCATCATGCAGACCGGCTACGTCGGCGCGATCAGCGCCAACCAGGGCAACAACATGATCTTCACCGTGATGGCGGCCGCGGTCATCGGCGGCATCAGCCTCGACGGCGGCAAGGGCACCATGTTCGGCGCCCTGACTGGCGTACTCCTCCTCGGAGTTGTCCAGAACCTCCTCACCCTCGCCCAGGTCCCGTCCTTCTGGATCCAGGCCATCTACGGCGGGATCATCCTGGTCGCCCTCATGATCGCCCGCGTGACGACCGGCCGCGCCCAGGACTGACCCACCGGCCTCCGGCACCCGCACGGCACCGGATCCCTGTCCCCGACCGAAAGGCCTTCCGTGTCCCCGACCCCCGCCCGCGTCACCGCGGTCGACACCTACGACATCCGTTTCCCCACCTCGCGCGAGCTCGACGGCTCCGACGCGATGAACCCGGACCCCGACTACTCGGCCGCGTACGTCGTGCTGCGCACCGACGCGGCCGACGGGCACGAGGGGCACGGGTTCTCCTTCACCATCGGGCGGGGCAACGATGTCCAGGTCGCCGCGATCGACGCGCTGCGGCACCATGTGATCGGCCGGTCCGTGGACCAACTCTGCGCGGATCCGGGGTCGTTGAACCGCGAGCTGATCGGCGACAGTCAACTCCGGTGGCTGGGGCCCGAGAAGGGCGTGATGCACATGGCGATCGGCGCCGTGATCAACGCGGCCTGGGACCTCACCGCCAAGCGCGCCGGCAAACCCCTGTGGCGGCTCCTCGCCGACGCCGACCCCGAATGGCTCGTCAGCCAGATCGACTTCAGGTACATCACGGACGCGCTCACCCCGGACGAGGCCCTCGACATCCTGCGCCGCGGCAGGGCGGGCGCCGAAGGCCGTAGGAACATCCTGCTGGAGCGCGGCTTCCCCGCCTACACCACCTCCGCCGGCTGGCTCGGCTACGACGACGAGAAGCTCACCCGGCTTGCCGCCCAGGCCGTCGCCGACGGCTTCCGGCAGATCAAGCTGAAGGTCGGCGCCGACCTCGACGACGACATCCGCCGCTGCCGCGTGGCCCGTTCGGTGGTCGGCCCCGACATCCGCATGGCGATCGACGCCAACCAGCGCTGGGACGTGGCCGAGGCGATCCGCTGGACCAAGGCCCTCGCCGAGTTCGACCCGTACTGGATCGAGGAACCCACCAGCCCCGACGACGTGTTGGGCCACGCCACGATCCGCGCGGCCGTCGCCCCGGTCAAGGTCGCCACCGGCGAACACGTCCAGAACCGCATCGTGTTCAAGCAGTTGCTCCAGGCCGGCGCCCTCGACATCCTCCAGATAGACGCGGCCCGCGTCGGCGGCGTCAACGAGAACCTGGCGATCCTGCTGCTCGCCGCCAAGTTCGGCATCCCCGTCTGCCCGCACGCGGGCGGCGTCGGCCTGTGCGAACTCGTCCAGCACCTCTCGATGTTCGACTACCTCGCCGTCTCCGGCACCACCGACGACCGCGTCATCGAGTACGTCGATCATCTGCACGACCACTTCCTCGATCCGGTGGTGATCCGCGAGGGTCACTACATGGCACCCACCGCGCCCGGTTTCTCGGCCACCATGCGGCCCGAGTCGATCGCGCGGTACACCTTCCCCGGCGGCACCTTCTGGGCCGCCGACCTGGACCGGCAGAAGGGACACGCGGCATGAGCGACTTCGAGGGGCTCAAGGCCCTGGTCACCGGCGGCGCCTCCGGCATCGGCCGGGCCACCGCCGAACTCCTCGCCGAACGCGGCGCGTTGGTGGCGGTGCTCGACCTCGACCCGTCCGGCGTCGAGAAGCCGCTGCTCGGCTACCGCGCCGACGTCACCGACGACGCCTCCGTACGACAGGCCGTCGCCGCCGCGGTCGCCGACCTCGGCGGACTCGACGTGGTGGTCAACAACGCGGGCATCGGCGCCCAGGGCACCGTCGAGGACAACGACGACGACGAGTGGCACCGCGTCCTGAACGTCAACGTCATCGGCATGGTCCGCGTCGCCCGCGCCGCCCTCCCGCACCTGCGCGAGTCGTCCCACGCGGCGATCGTCAACACCTGCTCCATCGCGGCCACGGCCGGTCTCCCACAACGCGCGCTCTACAGCGCCACCAAGGGCGCCGTGTACTCCCTCACCCTCGCCATGGCCGCCGACCACCTCCGCGAGGGAGTCCGCGTCAACTGCGTCAACCCCGGTACGGCGGACACCCCTTGGGTCGGCCGCCTCCTCGACTCCGCTCCCGACCCGGCCGCCGAACGCGCCGCTCTGGCAGCCCGCCAACCCTCCGGCCGACTCGTCTCGGCCGCCGAAGTCGCGGGCGCCATCGCCTACTTGGCGAGCCCGCTGTCCGGCGCCACCACCGGCACGTCGCTCGCCGTGGACGGCGGCATGCAGGGCCTGCGCCTGAGGCCGGTGGGCCAGTGAGCGCCCTCGGGGAGAGCGGGGTCGAGGTCAGCGGCCTGGGCTTCGGTGGCGCCGCGATCGCCAACCTGTACACCGAGGTCGACGACGACCAGGCGCACCGGGCCGTCAACACGGCCTGGCAGCACGGCATTCGCTACTTCGACACCGCACCGCACTATGGTCTCGGTCTGTCCGAGCGGCGCCTCGGTGCGGCCCTGCGTGAGCATCCGCGCTCGTCGTACGAGATCTCCACCAAGGCCGGACGGCGGCTGGAGCTTCTTGACTCGGCGACCGGCGACGACCTCGCCAACGGTTTCGCCGTGCCCGCCACGCAGCGCCGTGTGTGGGACTTCAGCGCCGACGGGGTACGCCGCACCCTGGACGCCAGCCTGGAACGGCTCGGTCTCGACCGCGTCGACATCGTCTACCTCCACGACCCCGACGACCACGCCGAACAGGCCTTCCGCGAGGGCTATCCGGCCCTGGAGAAGCTCCGCGCGGAAGGCGTCGTCGGGGCGATCGGCGCGGGCATGAACCAGGCCGAGATGCTCACCCGGTTCGTCCAGGACACGGACGTCGACGTGGTGCTGTGCGCGGGCCGCTACACCCTGCTCGACCAGAGCGCGCTCGCCGAACTGCTCCCGGCCGCCGTCGCACGCGGCAAGTCGGTGGTCATCGGCGGGGCCTTCAACTCCGGTCTGCTGGCGGACCCGAAGCCGGACGCGACGTACAACTACGCGCAGGCGCCTGCCGAGTTGCTGGACCGCGCCCTGCGCATGAAGGCCGTGGCCGAGCGTCACGGCATCACTCTGCGCGCCGCCGCCCTCGCCTTCTGCGCGGCTCACCCGGCGGTGGCGAGCGTTCTGGTCGGTGCCCGGTCGGAGGCCGAAGTGCGGGACTGCGCCGAGCAGTTCGCCGCCGTCGTGCCCGCCGCGTTCTGGCAGGAACTGCGGGACACCGGCCTCCTGTCCGCCGACGCCCCCGTTCCCGACCTCGCCGAGGAACCGCCCGAGGAGCCGTCATGAGAGTCGCCCTGCACACCAAGGTCCGCGCCGACCGCGTCGCCGAGTACGAGAGCGCCCACCACGAGGTCCCCAAGGAACTCACCGCCGCGATCCGCGCCGCCGGTGCCACCTCCTGGACGATCTGGCGCAGCGGCACCGACCTCTTCCACGTCCTGGAGTGCGACGACTACGCCCGCCTGCTCGCCGAGTTGGACCAGCTCCCGGTGAACGTGGCCTGGCAGGCCCGCATGGCCCAGCTCCTCAGCGTGGTGCACGACTACTCCGGCCAGGGCGCCGACGCGGGCCTGCCCGTCGTATGGGAGCTGCCATGACGGTCGACGCGCACCACCACGTCTGGGACCTCTCGGTCCGCGACCAGGACTGGATCACCGGCCCCGAACTCCAGCCGCTGCGCCGGGACTTCGCCGTATCCGACCTCGAACCCGAGGCCCGGGCGGCCGGTGTCGACCGGACCGTCCTCGTCCAGACGATCACTGTCGCCGAGGAGACCCCGGAGTTCCTGGCCCTCGCCGACGCGTACGACCTGATCGCCGGAGTCGTCGGCTGGACCGACCTCACCCGCCCGGACATCACCGACGAACTGGCCCGTCTGCGTGAACTCCCCGGCGGCCGTTACCTCAAGGGCATCCGCCACCAGGTACAGGGCGAGCCCGACCCGAACTGGCTGCTGCGCCCGGACGTACACCGAGGCCTCACCGCCGTCGCCGAGGCGGGACTCGTCTACGACCTGCTCGTCCTGCCCCATCAGTTCCCGGCCTGCGTCGAGGCAGCCGCATCCCTGCCCCAACTCGCCTTCGTCCTAGACCACTTGGGCAAGCCGCCCATCGCCTCGGGGCAACTGGAGCCCTGGGCGACCTCCCTCCGTTCCCTCGCCGCGCTCCCCAACACGTACTGCAAACTGTCCGGCCTGGTCACGGAGGCCGACTGGAAGACCTGGCGCACGGAGGATCTGCATCCCTATGCGGACACCGCGCTCGACGCCTTCGGCCCGAGCCGGCTGATGTTCGGCTCCGACTGGCCGGTGTGCACCCTGGCGGCGACCTACGGCCAAGTCACCGACACGGCCGGCGAGTTGACGGACGATCTCAGTGCGGCCGAACGGGCCGAGGTCTTCGAGGGCACAGCCACCCGCGTCTACGGCCTCTGACGCGCTGCCGTCGGCCACCTATGACTTCTGGGCCACCGTCGCCAACCGCGTCGGCGGCAGATACTCGCGCACGAACGTCCGCTTCCAGCACGCGCCCGTCTCCCGCAACTCCGGCCAACTCGTGTAGCGGTAGCGGAAGAGGCGGGCCCGGACGTAGTGCGGGGGCGTGCCGGGCGGGAACGGGGAGCGGCGCAGGAGTCGTAGCGTGTCCCGGTCGTTCTCCAGGAGGCGTTCCACCAGGGCGCCGAACCACGGGTCGGCGTAGCCGGGGGAGAGGGCCGCGAACCACATCATCCAGTCCAGCCGCAGATGGTACGGCGCGAACTGGCGTGGCCAGCGCCGTGGATCGCCCGGCTTGCCCCTGAACTCGTACTCCCGCCAGTCGGAGTCCTCGCGGGGTACGGCGTCCGTCGTGCCCTCGACCACCACCTCGTAGCGGATGCGGCTGACCGTGCCGAACGCGCCGTAGGAATTGACCAGATGGAGGGGGTCGAAGGAGCGGTTCATGATCTGGCGGCGGGAGATCATGTTGCGGACCGGGCGGTGGCTGAGCCACAGCAGCAGGGCGGCGACGGTGAGGACCACGACCTCGTACCAGACGGGCGGGCCGGGTACGGACGGCGGTGTGTGGGGGAACCGGATCGCGGACAGGGCCAGCACGATGGTGATCCAGTTCAGCCAGGAGAAGTTGCCGGACAGGACCAGCCACAGCTGGGTGGCGATCATCAGGGACGCGGCGGCCATGGCGATCGGCTGGGGCGTGAACAGCAGGACGGGTACGACGAGTTGGGTGACGTGGTTGGCGGCCACCTCGATCCGGTGCAGGGGTCGGGGGAGGTGGTGGAAGAACCAGCTCAGCGGGCCCGGCATCGGCTGCGTCTCGTGGTGGAAGTCCAGACAGGTCAGCTTCCGCCAGCACGCGTCGCCGCGCAGCTTGATCAGACCCGCGCCGAACTCCACCCGGAACAGGATCCAGCGGAGCAGGAACAACACCACGACCGGCGGGGCCACTTCGTCGTTGCCGAGGAAGACGGCCAGGAAGCCGACCTCCAGCAACAGTGACTCCCAGCCGAACGCGTACCAGGTCTGGCCGACGTTGACGATCGACAGGTACAGCACCCACGGCACAAGCCACATCAACATCCCGCCCCAGAGCGGTAGTCGGGAGTCGAGCCCTGCCGCGAGTGCCGCCGACACCGCGCAGCCCGTCCACGCGCAGGTCGCGAAGAAGCGGTCCGTGTAGTGGAGTTGGAAGATGCTCGGGGCCCGCCCAAAGGGCGTACGGGCGAGGAAGCGGGGGACCGGCAGCATGCCGCGTTCGCCGATCAGCGCGCGGAACTGGCGGGCCGCCGTGAGGAACGCGACCAGGTAGACACCGGCCAGGGCCCGCTGGAAGACCAGTCGGCTCAGCCAGTAGTCGGGTGCGGTGAACCATCCCACGGTCGTGTGCTCCTCCCTCCATCGTCGCGCCTGAGCGGACCCTTCACTCTCCGTGTTCCATGCCTCCGGTTGCGTAACCCAAGTGAGTGAAGCAGACAATAGTGGCGAATCACCCGGCTTGAGGCGGGAGAACCTGGTGCGCACATCCACCGGAACCATCGCCACGGCCTGCGCGCTCTCGGCGACGCTCCTCGTCGCCGGCTGCGGCGGCAACGGCGGCAAGGACACGAAGTCGAGCGGCGAGGTCTTCCTGCAGCCCGTCGCGGCACAGGGCCCCGACCCTTTCACGGACTCCACGGCCACCGCGCCGAGCGCCCCACCACGGGTCACCCGAACGCCGCAGTCGACACCTCGGCAGTCGACGCCCCCGCAGGCGACACCTACGGGGACCGTATCCACGCCCTCCGGCCGTATACGTACCGTCTCCGGCGCCACGCCCGGCCTGTACGGCGGGACCGCGCGGACCGGAAGTTGCGATGCCGAGCGGCAGATCTCCTATCTCACCCGCGACCAGGCCAAGGCCCGCGCCTTCGCGCAGGCCGAGGGGATCTCCCCGGGCGCGATCCCCGGCTATCTGCGCGGGCTGACCTCGGTCGTGCTGCGCGCCGACACCCAGGTCACCAACCACGGGTTCCGGGACGCGCAGGTGACCGGGTTCCAGTCGGTCCTCCAGGCCGGTACCGCCGTCCTCGTAGACAACCGGGGCGTGCCCCGGGTCCGCTGTGCCTGCGGCAACCCGCTCAAGGCGGGCGCGGCGGGGCAGGGCGGCGCGCTCGGCGACAACGGCCGCCCCTGGTCCGGCTTCCGGCCCGCCGAGGTGATCGTGGTGACCCCGGCACCCCAGGTGATCACCAACATCACGATCATCAACATCGTCGACGACACCTGGATCGAACGGCCCCTCGGTCATCGCGGGCCCCACCACGACCACGTCGTACCCCGGCCACCGCACGTGAGGCCGACGCCGACACCGTCCCGTACGGGTCCGTCGCCGCGACCGCACGACAGCGGGTCCAGCGCCTCGCCCGGCGTCACGAGTCCCTCGCCCAGCAGCAGCCCGAGCGCCGACGAGAGCCCGAGTCGCAGGCAGGGCCAGAGCTCCTCTCCGAGTGACGAGAGCGCGTCCCCGAGCGACAGCCAGAGCGCCGCCCCGGAGAAGTCCGCCACCGACTGCACCACCCCGACCGTCACCGTCACCCCGGGTGCGACGGGCGCCGCACCCGGCGAGGCACCGTCCCCAGGTGCCACGGACTGCCCCGCCGCCACCGTCACGGCCACCCCGACGACCAGTCCGCCCGGCACCACGCTCACCCCGTCGCAGCGCGGGGCGACCCCGAGCGCCGGGACGGTCGTACCGGAGCCGTCCCAGGGTCAGGACTCGCCGGACGAGATCGGCCCGCCGACCGTCCCGGAGACCCCCGACCTGCCCGACGGCGGCGGGCTGATCCCCGACGACACCACCACCGGCAGCATCTTCGACAGCCCCACGAACGTCTTCGACAGCTGACCGCGCAGCGTGCCGCCGTAGCGCTCGGAGAAGTCGAAGAATCGGGCGAATCCTGGCAAGGTGGGCCGCATGGTTGATCGGGGAGCGAGCGCCCTGTCACTCCCGGACGACTGGCCCGCCCACCCGGACCCGATCCTGGCGCTCAACCGCATGGGCAGCTTCGACTGGGACCTGGACAACGGCCTGTTCCACATGGACGCCCAGGCCCACGAGGTCTTCGACCTGCGCCCCGACGAATACGACGGACATCCCGAGAGCCTCGCGATCCGGGTACCGCCTCCGGAGGGCTACCGGCTCGACGGCATCGTCTCCCAGGCCATGAAGGACGGCAGCGAGAACTACGGCGCCTACTTCCGGATGCGGCTGCGCGACGGCACCCTGCGCTGGACCCACACCCAGGGCTACATCCGGCGTGACGAGACGGGCCGCCCGCGCCGGATCATCGGCATCGTCCGGGACGCCACCCAGGAACTCGCCGAGAGCGCGGCCCGCCGGGAGCAGGCGGCCCAGGACGCGGCGCGGCGCCGGCAGACCAACGTCGTCCAGCTCACCACCGCCGCCCTCGCGCACGCCCGTACCGTCCAGGACGTCATCGACGTCCTCAAGGACACCCACGGTCTCGTCCACCTCGGCGCGACCAGCCTGGTCATGGGGCTGGTCGAGGCCGGCCGTATCCGGCTGGTGGCGGAGGGACCCGAGGGCAGCTTCGTGCCCGGCACGGAGGTCACCCGGATCGACGAGCAGTACCCGATGGGGGAGGTCGTACGGACCCTCGCCCCGGCGTTCATCGAGTCGCCGGAGGAGTTCGCCGAGCGGTATCCGCTGCTGTGGCCGCACATCACCGAGCTGAACATCACCGCGGCGGCCTATCTGCCGCTGATCGCCCAGGCGAGGCCGATCGGTGCGATGGGTCTGCTCTACAACGACCGGCGCGGATTCACGGCGGACGAGCGCAACGTGCTCGTCGCGCTGGGCAGCAGCATCGCGCAGAGCCTGCAGCGCGCCATGTTCTACGAGCAGGAGAAGGACCTCGCCCAGGGCCTCCAGCAGGCCATGCTGCCGCGCGCCATCCCCAGCGTCCCGGGCGCCGATGTCGCGGTGCGCTACCGGTCCGCGAAGGTCGGGCGGGACATCGGCGGTGACTGGTACGACCTGATCCCGCTGCCGGGCGGGCGGGTCGGCGCGGTCATCGGCGACGTCCAGGGCCACGACACGCACGCCGCCGCCGTCATGGGGCAACTGCGCATCGTCCTCAAGGCGTACGCCGCCGAGGGGCACACCCCGGCCACGGTGATGGCCCGCGCCTCCGTCTTCCTCCACGAACTCGACACCGAGCGCTTCGCCACCTGCCTCTACGCCGAGGTCGACCTGTCGACCGGAGTGGTGCAGGTGGTCCGGGCCGGTCATATCGACCCGCTGGTCCGGCAGTTGGACGGGACGTGCCGTCGGATGACCGTCGTGGGCGGGCTGCCGCTCGGGCTGTCCGCCGAGTTCGGGCGGCTCGAATACCCCGTCTCCACCATCGAACTCGACCCCGGCGAGACCCTGCTGCTGTGCACCGACGGCCTCGTCGAACAGCCCGGGGCCGACCTCGACGACGGCATGCGGACCCTGGCCGCGCTCATCGCCTCCGGCCCGGACGACGTACGCGACCTCGCCGACCTGCTCATCGACGTGGCCGAGGAGCGCGGCGGCGAGGACGACGTGGCGCTGCTCCTGCTGCGCAGACGCGGCCTCGACGCCCGGCAGTCCGGCGGGCGGCTCCAGCAGCATGTGGCCCTCGGCGACTCCGAGGCCCTCACCGAGGCACGGCACATGATCCGGGCCGCGGTCCGCGCGTGGGGCGCCGGTGAGCGCTCCGACGAGGTCGAGCTGGTCGCCGACGAACTGGTCACCAACGCGCTGATGCACACCGAGGGCTCCGCGATCGTCACCCTCAGGGTCCTCAACGGCACCGAACGCCGGCTGCGCGTGGAGGTCGAGGACTCCTCCAGCGCCCTCCCGCGCCGTCGCGAGGCCGGCGAGAACGGTGTCTCCGGACGCGGACTGCTCCTGGTCGACCTGCTCACGGACGTGTGGGGCGTGGAGGCGCGCGGCAGCGGCAAGTGCGTGTGGTGCGAGTTCCTGGTCCCGGACCGGACCTGACCCCACGGGCCTCTGATGGCACCCTGGACGTATGCCGGAACTTCCCGAGGTCGAAGCGCTGAAGGACTTCCTGACCGAACACCTCGTCGGCCACGAGATCGTACGGGTGCTCCCCGTCGCCATCAGCGTCCTGAAGACGTACGACCCTCCGCTCACCGCGCTGGAGGGACACGAGGTGGTGGCCGTGCGGCGCTACGGCAAGTTTCTCGACGTCGAGACGGACGGCGGCCCGCACTTCGTGACCCACCTCGCCCGCGCGGGCTGGCTGCACTGGAAGGACCGCCTCCCGGACGGCCCGCCCCGCCCCGGCAAGGGCCCGCTGGCACTCCGCGTGGCCCTGGAGACCGGCGAGGGCTTCGACCTCACGGAGGCGGGCACGCAGAAGCGCCTCGCGGTGTACGTCGTCGCCGACCCGCAGGAGGTCCCGGGCGTCGCCCGCCTGGGCCCCGACCCCCTGGCCGACGCCTTCGACGAGCCGAGCTTCGCCGAACTCCTCAAGGACGAACGCCGCCAGCTCAAGGGCGCCCTGCGCGACCAGACCCTGATCGCCGGAGTAGGCAACGCCTACAGCGACGAGATCCTGCACGCGGCGAAGATGTCCCCCTTCAAACTGGCGTCGTCCCTGACCCCGGCCGAGACCCACACGCTCTACACGGCCCTGCGCACCACACTGACGGAGGCCGTCGAACGCTCCCGAGGCGTGGCGGCAGGCCGCCTGAAGGCGGAGAAGAAGAGCGGCCTACGCGTCCACGGCCGCACCGGCGAACCCTGCCCGGTCTGCGGCGACACCATCCGCGAGGTCTCCTTCAGCGACTCCTCCCTGCAGTACTGCCCGACGTGCCAGACGGGGGGCAAGCCGCTGGCGGACCGGCGGATGTCGAAACTGCTCAAGTAGCTACCAGGGCACGGCGGTTCCGTCCCAGGACAGGAACCGTCCCGTAGGACCGTCGTCCGCCAACAGCGCCAGATCCACGGCCCCCCGCGCCGCCTCCGCCGGGTCCCCGTCGCTCGTCGCGGCCCGTTCGTTGAGGTCCGTCGCCCGTAGTCCGGGAGCGAGGGCGTTCACCTTGAAGCCCTCCGCCGCGAGGGACTGGGCGTAGAAGAGGGTCAGGGCGTTGAGCGCCGACTTCGACGAGCGGTACGCGGCGCCCGACCCGGCGTGGCGGGCGAACTCCCGGTCCGGGTCGGCGCTCCAGGTCAGGGAGCCGGTGCCGCTGGAGATGTTCACGATGCGGGGGCGCGGGGAGCGGCGCAGGGCCGGGAGGAACGCGTTGGTGACCGCCAGGACGCCGAAGACGTTCGTCTCGTACGTACGGCGGAAGTCGTCGAGGTCGGCCTCGGGTGCCGGGCTTCCGCCGGCCATGATGCCCGCGTTGTTGACCAGGACGTCCAGGGTGTTCACCTGCTGTGCGGCCGTCGCGATGCTGTCGAGGTCCGTGACGTCGAGGGTCAACAGCCTTGCGCCGCCGCCCAGTTCCTCGACGGCGCGTTCGCCCCGGCCCGCGTCGCGTGAGCCGACGTAGACAGTGAACCCCTCGGCTACGAGCAGGCGGGCGATCTCCTTGCCGATGCCCTTGTTCGCTCCGGTGACCAGTGCTGTGGAATCGTTCATGGGGACGACGATTCCGCAGCCGGAGCCGCCGAACCAGGGACAACCGATCCCTGGCAGCCGGAGAGCGGGCAGAGGGTAGCTGGACGGAGGCACCGTGACCGGGAAACAGGAGCTGGCCCGATTTCTGCGTGGGCGGCGGGAGAAGCTGGTGCCCGCCGATGTGGGGTTGGCCGGCGAGCCGTCCCGGCGGACCCTCGGGCTGCGGCGCGAAGAGGTCGCCGAACTGGCCCACATGTCCGTCGATTACTACGCCCGCCTGGAGCAGGCCCGCGGCCCGCGCCCGTCGCCCCGCATCCTGGACGCCCTCACCGCAGTGTTCCGGCTGACCCAGGCCGAGCGGACCCACCTGTTCCGGCTGGCGGGGACACAAGTGACGCCTCTCGCCGCGCCGGTGCGGACCGTCCGCCCGCATGTGGCGGCCCTGCTGCGCCGCATCCCGGACACGGCGGCCCTCGTCACCGACGCCACCTACGACGTCATCGCCTGGAACCCGTTGGCGGGTGCCGTATTCGGCGGTGATCTCGACACGCGGCCGAACCTGGCGCGCCGCCGCTTCCTGGGCCGGCCCCTGGAGACTTCCAGCGCCGAGGAGTTCGGCCACATCGTGGTGTCCCGGCTGCGCCGCGCCGCCGACCGCTACCCGCACGACCCGGGGCTCGCCCGCCTGCTGGCCGAACTGCGCGCCGGCAGCGAGGAGTTCGGGGAGATCTGGGAGACCGGCCCCGTGCACGCCCCCGGCCACCGCACCAAGACCCTCACTCACCCGGAGGCGGGCTCGCTGCGGGTGAACTGCGACGTGCTCACCGTCCCGCACGACGACCAGCAGGTCGTCTTCGTCACCGCGGACCCGGGGACCCCCTCCGCACGGGCCCTGCGGCAACTGGCCGCCGCAGGACGGGACTTCAGTGCGAGGTGAGCCGTACCAACTGCAGTCCGTCGGCCGTCCGCACGTCGTAGTGGTCGATCTCGGTGGGGTGCATCGCCGCGCCACCCTGCATCGTGATCATCGTCGCGTCGTGCGCGGGTACGTTCCAACTGGTCACGGTCTGCTCGGAACCGTCGCGGCCGACGACCACGAGACGACAGGACCGAGGGCCCGCACCGTCCTTGATCTTGAGGGACACATCACTGCCGTAGTTCTCGTTCGCGGCCGTGACCTGCGCCCACACGCCCGACTTGGCGTCGGTCGCGGTGAGTTGCACGACCCCGTCGCCGTGCGCGGCGAGGGTCGCCACCGCGGGCCCGCCCACGGCGAACACCACCGAGGCGGCCACGGCGTACAGAAACCGCCGCCGTCCGGCTCGTTGACGTGACGCCACCTCGCCGAGCAGCCGGTCCAGCAGCCGGGGGCCGGGTTGTGCCATGGGGTGCACAGAGCGCGGCGTCGCACGCCGGTACAGCATCAACTGCCGTGAGGCGGGACCGAATTCGGTCACATGAGCCGCGCAACTGGTGCACTCCATGAGGTGATCCTCGAAGCGGAAGGCGTCCGCCTCGTCCAGCACGCCGAGCGCGTACGCGCCGACGTCGCGATGCCTTTCCAGGGACCTCATGCCGAATCCTCGTGCCGTTAGGTGCGGGTGGGGTTACTCCTTGCTCCCATCGGTACGCACCAGACAGCCGAATCACTCAAGGCACATAGAATCCCAACCAAGTGATTCGGAGCCGCCGGGCCCGCGGATTGGTCCCATTTCAAAAAAGATGGATGGCCAGATGACCGAGCGGCAGACCCAGCTGCCAGGCGGGCGTCCAGACCTTCGGCCCGTCGTCCTCACCGGTCACCGGACCGCCTCCCGACCCCGGCCCCGGCACGGCATCCAGATCCGGCGCGAGCAGCTCGGTCTCCTCCAGCCAGCGCCAGGCGGCTTCCGCCAGCTCCAAGTCCGGTGCGTCCGCGCCGGATTCGGCGGCCTCGGCCGTCAATCTGGACATACGTTCGCCGACCCAGTCCTGCCACGGCTGGTCGTACGCCGTGAGCGAAAGCCAGGTCTCCAACTGGGTCACCACCCGGATACCGGACAGCTCGCCGTCCGTGTCGGAGAGGAAGATGGTCAGTGCCAGCGCGTCCCGACCCGCGCGGAACTCGAAGGACGTCGGCGGCATCAGGTCGCCGGTCCGCAGCAACTCGTCGGCGATGTACTCGGCGTACAACCACGCCATGGGGACGGTGAGTTCACCGCCACCGGTGCCGTCCGTGCTCTCTTGACCTCTGTGCAGCATCCCTTCCTGCCTTCCTCCGGTGCGTGCGCGTCGCCCGGCCCGGGGCTCCGCCAGGAACCCCGAGCCCCCCAGTCCGGAACACGGATGAGGACAGCCGATTACTCAACCGGGTTCTGAGCAAGGCGCTTTACGGAGGTTTGACTAATGGATTGGTTTCACCGCAGGTCGGCCGCATAACCCGGAAGCGCCCGGCGGAGGGCGCGCAGCGCGTAGTACGCGCGGGACTTCACCGTACCGGGCGGAATCCCCAGTGCTGCCGCGGCCTCCGCCACACTCGCCCCGCGGAAATACACCAGCACCAGGACTTCACGGTGCTCCGGAGTGAGTGTCTTCACAGCCTCCCGCACATCGAGCGTCGCCGCCGACCGTTCCGCGTGATCGGCACATACGCGTGCGTTCTCCAGCACCGCGTCCCCGACCTCCGGCGGTCGCGCCTGCCGGGCCCGGCGCGCGTCGATGGCGAGCCGCCGGCCCACCGTCAGCAGCCAGGGCCGTACGGACTCGAAGTCGTCGGCGCGCAGCGCCTCGGGGTGCTGCCAGGCCCGTACGAGGGTCTCCTGGACGAGGTCCTCGGCGCGCTGGCGGTCGCCGTCGCAGAGCCGGAGCAGCAGCGCGAAGAGCGGCCTGCCGTGCTCGCGCTGCAGTGCGGCGAGCTCGTGCTCGGCGGTCGTTCCGTCTCTGAGCGTGGGTCCGGCCGTCATGGCCGTATGGCATCGCAGGGGACCGTCCGGGGACAGGGGGCGCACGAGGGGCTGCGGCGGACGGTCGATCGCGTCGACGAACGGTGCGACGAACGGTCCGCGTCACCCGGCGATCCGCCGCACGCGCACACCGGACGGGTCATCAGAGGCCGGAAGTCGTTTGCGGGGGCGGTGAAGTTCATACCTATTGGTGGGTAAATATGACCACAGTGGGGTGAATTGATGATCGCACGCAGACAGCAGGTGGCCGTCGCCGTGGCCGGCATTCTCACCGCGGCCGCCGCCTGTCAGGCCCAGCACCACAACTCGACGGCGTCCGGCCGCCCGGCGCCCCCCGCCGCCCGCGGCTTCACCCTCGTCGCCGCCGGTGACATCCTCCCGCACACCTCCGTCGTCGACCGCGCCCGCTTCGACGCAGGCGGCGCCGGCTACGACTTCCGGCCGATGCTCGCCGCGGTCCAACCCCTAGTCTCCCGCGCCGATCTGGCGCTGTGTCACGTCGAGAGCGTCTACCGCGACTCCACCGGCACCGCGCCCCTCACGTCCCCGCCCGAGGCGGCCCAGGGCCTCGCCGCGACCGGCTACGACAGCTGCTCCACCGCGTCCGACCACAGCCTCGACGAGGGCGCCGTCGGCATCCAGCGCACCCTCGACACCCTCGACCGCGCCGGCGTACGGCACACGGGAACGGCGCGCACCGACGCCGAGGCGCGCACGGTCACCCTGCTGCGCGCCGGTCCGGCGAAGGTCGCCCACCTCGCCTACACCGCCGACACGAACGGCGTCCCGCTCCCGCCGGCCGAGCCCTGGGCCGTCAACCTCCTCGACCCCGCCCGCGTCCTCGCCGACGCCCGGGCCGCCCGCCGCGCGGGCGCCGACGTGGTCGTCGTCTCCCTGCGCTGGGGCACGGCGGGCCAGGAGTCGCCCGACCCGCAACAGGTGGCGCTGGCCGGGGAACTCACCGCCGCCCGCACCGACGGCCGCCCGGACATCGACCTGATCCTCGGCACCCACGCCCACACCCCGCAGGCGTACGAGAAGGTCAACGGCACCTGGGTGGTCTACGGGCTCGGCGACCAGATCACCGGCGAGATGTACGACAACGCGGGCACCCAGGACCCCGGCGGCAACCTGAGCACCCTCGGCCGCTTCACCTTCGTACCGCCCGCCCGGCCCGGCAGGCGCTGGGAGGTGGCCAGGGCGGAGTTCGTCCCGCAGCTGTTCGACATCGACGCGGGCCGGGTCGTCGACATCAACCAGGCGATCGGCCAGGGCGCCGACCTGACCGGCGACCGCGACCGCATCCGCGAGATGGTGCTGAGCCGGGGCGCGGCGAAGGCCGGTCTGGTGATGGCGAAGTAGGGCGGGAGAGGGGTGAGTCGAGAGAGCGGGAGGCGGCGGAGGTCAAAGGGCGGGGAGGTCAGTCGACGTCGACGTGCGCGAAGGTCTCCAGCATCCGGGTCAGCACCCGTGCACACGCGCGTACGTCGGCCTCCGTCAGTTCGCCGCCGCCGACCTGGCGCATCAGATAGTGCTCGCGGCCCAGCACGTCGGCGATGGTCGAGCGGCCCGTCTCGGTCAGCCGGATCAGGGAGGACCGCTGGTGCGCCGGGTTCGGCACGCTCTCGACCCAGCCGTGCGCCGCGGCGTCGTTGACCATGCGCTGCACGAACTGCCGGCTCAGCGCCTGGTCGCGGCCCATCTGAGGAACCGTCATGGGCCCGTGCAGGCGTAGCAGGTTCAGGACGGCGCGCACGCCCGCGGACACGCCCTCGACCGGTTCGGCCTGCTCCACCTTGCGCGCCGCGCGCCGGTAGAGCGGGCCGACGAGGTCGAACACCTCGGTGAGGCGATGGCCGAGTTCGTCGGGGGAGAGGGGGGCGGGAGCCGGGGGAGTGGAGTCGTTCACCACCTCATCATGACACCTGGGTTGCCAAACCCGGCGGGAAGATGACACCTTGGTTGTCATGACAGCTGCTTCGGAACTGAGCTTCTTCGCATCTGCCGACGGGGACCTGGCCTACCGCGAAGTGGGCACCGGCGCCCCCGTGGTCCTCCTCCACTCCGGCTTCGCCGACCACCGCGTCTTCGACGACCAGATCCCCACCCTCGCCGCCGACTTCCACGTCATCGCACCCGACATCCGTGGCCACGGCTTCTCGGCCAACGCGAGCAAACCGTTCCGCTGGGCGGACGACCTGGCGGGTCTCCTGCGCCACCTCGACCTCGGACCCGCGGTCCTGGTCGGCCTCTCCATGGGCGCGGGCGCCGCGACCGACACCGCGCTGGAGTACCCCGAACTGGTCCGCGCGATCGTCGTCAGCGGCGGCGGCACCAGCGCGTTCGAGTACAAGGACCCCGAGCTGGTGGAACACGCGGCCCGCGCCGGGCAGTTGCTCGCCACCGGGGACATCGCGGGCTGGCTCGACCAGTTCACGCAAGGGGTGGCAGGCCCGCGCCGCACGGTGGCCGACGTCGCCCCGTCCGTCATCCGCCGCCTGCGCGAACTGACCGCCCACACGATCTCCAAGCACACACCGGGCGAGAAGGACTGGTACGTCCCGCTGGCCGACCTGTGGCCCCGCGTCCCGAAGCTGGACGTGCCGGTGCTGGCCATCCACGGCGCCGCCGACTGGCCCGACAGCATCGCCATGGCGGACCGCCTCATCCACACGGTCCCGAACGGCCGCTCGACGACGATCGAGGGCGTCGGCCACTATCCCAACATGGAGAAGCCGGACGTCTTCAACGAGATCCTCACGGACTTCCTCCGCTCGCTCTGACCCCGCACAACAGCCCACGACCGGCTACGGCACCACCGTCACCGGCCATCGCCCCGCCTTCACCAACCGCACCGCGACCGACCCGATGATCCGGTGGCCGGCCTGTTCGGAGGCGCCCACGATGACCGCGTCGGCCTTGAGTTCGTTGGCCGCCTTGACCAGGCCGCCGTAGGGGTCGCCGCGGAACGTGTGGAATTCCCAGCGGATGTCGAATATCCCCCTGACGCGCTCGGTCTCGTGGCGGATCTGGGCGACGAGGTTCTCGGCGATCTCGTCGGTCGTATCGGCGACCGGTGCCCCCAGGGCCGCGCCCGCCGCCAGCACCGGCTGCACGTACACGATGGCGAGCAGCGCGCCCTGCCGCCTGGCCAGGCCCGCGGCATAGGCCGCGGCCCGGAGAGAGGATTCTGAGCCGTCCACTCCGGTCACGATCACCTTGGGCCCGTCCGTGCCCCGCTCGAACTGAGTTGAGTGCTGTTCCGTCACGGCCGTGAGGTTATCGGAAGCAGCGGATCCCGAACCCGCCCGGTAGCGCTCGACGGGCGAGCCGCCCGCCCTGTTCCTACAGTCGGAACCATGACTGCCACCGCGGAGGCCGCCAGGTCCAAGGACACCAAGGGTCCGATACGGCCGTCCGGCAACGGGTTCCTCAGCCGGGTGCCCGAGGGCTTCGCGACCTTCTTCGGCGCCCTCGGCCTGCTCTGCGTCCTGCTCGCCTTCATCGCCCCGCTGCACCGCGTGCTGCGCCCGGTGGTCCGCTTCCTCGACCTGCTGATCGTCCCCGTCAGCGCCAACCTCGCCTACGCGGTCTTCCTGTTCCTGCTCGCCGCCGCGACCGCCGCCCGCAAGAAGATCGCCTGGTGGCTGGTCGTCGTCTACCTCGGCCTGCTGGTCCTGACGGACGTCCTGGGCGTGGCCCTGGGCCTGTACGCCGAGTCCCTCCCGTCCCTCGTCGTGTGCGCCCTGCTGCTGGTCCTGCTGATCGTCGCGCGCAGACAGTTCTACGCCGCCTCCCGCCGCGCGGCCGTCAGACGAGCCCTTGCCGTCCTCCTCGCCGGGCTCGCCGTCGGGATCCTCGCCGGCTGGGGACTCGTCTCCCTGTTCCCCGGCACCCTGCCCGAGAGCCAGCACCTGGGCTGGGCCGCCGACCGGGTCTGCGGCGGCCTGGTCTCCGGCCGCTCCTTCGACGGCCACCCGCCCCGCGCCCTGTACTTCCTGCTCGGCCTGTTCGGCGCGCTCGCCCTCCTGAACGCGGCCACCGTCCTCTTCCGCTCCCAACGCCTCGAAGCGGCCCTGCACGGCGACGAGGAGGACCGCATCCGCGCCCTCCTGAAGGCCTACGGCGGTCAGGACTCCCTGGGCTACTTCGCCACCCGGCGCGACAAGGCCGTCGTCTTCTCGCCCAGTGGCAAGGCCGCCGTCACCTACCGCGTCGAGGCCGGCGTCTGTCTCGCCAGCGGCGACCCGGTCGGCGACCGCGAGGCCTGGCCGCATGCCATCGCCGCCTGGCTCGACCTCGCCCGCCGCCACGCCTGGGCGCCCGCCGCGATGGGCGCCTCCGAGGACGGCGCCAGGGCCTTCGCCCGCGCCGGACTCGGCGCCCTCCAACTCGGCGACGAAGCCATCCTGCACGTCGCCGACTTCGACCTCGCCGGCCGCGACATGCGCGTCACCCGGCAGGCCGTGAGCCGCGTCCGCCGCGCCGGCGCCACCTGCCGCATCCGCCGCCACGCCACCCTCACCGACACGGAGATGGAGGAGGTCGTCGACCGCGCCGACGCCTGGCGCGACACCGAGACCGAACGCGGCTTCTCCATGGCCCTGGACCGCCTCGGCGACCCGGCCGACGGCGACTGCCTCCTGGTGGAAGCACTCGGCGACGACGGCAAACTCCTCGCCCTGCTCTCCCTCGTCCCCTGGGGCACCGACGGCGTCTCCCTCGACCTGATGCGCCGTGACCGCACCGCCCCCAACGGCGTCATGGAGTTCATGGCCGCCGAACTCTGCGCCGCCGCACCGAAGTTGGGCGTGCACCGGATCTCCCTCAACTTCGCCGTGTTCCGCTCGGCCTTCGAGGAGGGCGCCCGCATCGGCGCGGGCCCGGTCCTGCGCCTGTGGCGCCGCCTCCTGCTGTTCTTCTCCAAGTGGTGGCAACTGGAGGCCCTCTACCGCTCCAACGCCAAGTACCACCCCGAGTGGTACCCCCGCTTCATCTGCTACGGCGAGACCGCCTCCCTGGCCCGCATCAGCCTCGCCTCCGGCATCGCCGAGGGCTTCGTCTCCGTACCGTCGCTGCGCCAACTCTGGGGAAAGGGGCACCCGAAGAGCGGACAGCGG
>NZ_JBHXME010000045.1:35099-63187 GCF_042721125.1 Streptomyces sp. NPDC058469 | reverse complement strand
CCCCAGGAGCGGGCGGCAGGCGGCAAAGGGGCAGCCCGCCGACGGGGGAAGATCGGCGGGCTGCCTATGTGCCGCAGTGGCTCTATGAGTTCATGAGTTCAGGACATCAGTGGACCGAGTGCTCCTCAAGAGGGAACGTTCCGCCGACGACATCCTCCGCAAACGCCTTCGCCGCGTCACCCATGACCGCACGCAGATCGGCGTACTGCTTCACGAACTTCGGCATCTTCCCGCCCGTCAGCCCCAGCATGTCGGTCCACACCAACACCTGCGCGTCCGTCTCGGCCCCCGCCCCGATCCCGACGGTGGGAATGTGCAGCACCCGGGTCACCTCGGCGGCCAACTCCGCCGGCACCAGCTCAAGGACGACAGCGAACGCCCCCGCGTCCTGCACGGACTTCGCGTCCCGCAGCAACTGCTGGGCGGCCTCCTCGCCCCGCCCCTGCACCCGGTACCCCATCGAGTTCACGGACTGCGGAGTGAGGCCGATGTGCGCCATCACCGGGATTCCGGACTCGACCAGCAGCCGGATCTGCTCGTGCGACCGCTCGCCGCCCTCCAGCTTCACCGCGCCGACCCCCGCCTCCTTCACCAGCCGGGTCGCCGAGCGCAGCGCCTGCACCGGACCCTCCTGGTAGGAACCGAACGGCAGGTCCGCGACGATCAGGGCGCGGCTCGTGCCCCGTACGACGGCGGCGGACAGCATGGCCATCTCGTCGAGGGTGACGGGCACGGTCGACTCGTACCCGAGGTGGCAGTTGCCCGCAGAGTCACCGACGAGCATGACCGGGATCCCGGCCTCGTCGAAGACGGACGCGGTCATCGCGTCGTAGGCGGTGAGCATGGGCCACTTCTCGCCGCGTTCCTTGGCGAGGCCGATGTCGCGGACGGTGATACGACGTGTGCCCTTGCCTCCGTACAGCGCCTTGCTGCCGTCGGAGGAACTGTTCTTCACAGTCTGGGCAGCCGAAAGCTGCGTCATTGCAACGGCTCCTTCAGTCATCTTGAGGCACCCTTACGGCGTCCCCAGATCCCCTCCATGGTGGCACCTCGTGCCACAGAGGGCCAGAGGGACCCCCGGCACGTCCCGTCACACCAGGCTGACGTAAGGCCTGAGTAAAATATTTACGATACGGCACGGTCCCGTATCGTAATTAGCCCGCGGTTCCCTAGTCTGGACCGCATGACCACTCCACCCGTCCCTGGCACCCGGATACCCGAAGCGGTGCACCGCCGCCGCTGGGCCATCCTCGGCGTGCTGATGCTGAGCCTGCTCATCGTGGTGCTCGACAACTCGATCCTCAACGTCGCCATCAAGACCATCTCCACCCCGGCCCCGACCGGCCTGGGCGCGACACAGAGCGAGCTGGAGTGGGCGATCAACGCCTACACCCTCGTCTTCGCCGGCCTGCTGTTCACCGCGGGCCTCCTCGGTGACCGGATCGGCCGCAAGAAGGTCCTGCTCGGCGGGCTCGTCGTGTTCGGCATCGGCTCCGCGCTCGCCGCCGAGTCCGGCTCGCCGGACCAACTCATCGGCTACCGCGCCCTGATGGCGCTGGGCGCCGCGTTCGTGATGCCCGCCACCCTCGCCGTCCTCATGAACGTCTTCGAGCGCGACGAGCAGCCCAAGGCCATCGGCATCTGGGCCGGCGGCGTCGGCCTCGCCATCGCCATCGGCCCGATCACCGGCGGCGTGCTCCTCGACCACTTCTGGTGGGGCTCGGTCTTCCTGATCAACGTGCCGATCGTGCTGATCGCCCTCGCGCTGATGATCTGGCTGGTCCCCGACTCCCGCGACCCGAAGCCCGGCCGCCTCGACCCGGTCGGCGTCGTCCTGTCCGTCGTAGGTCTCGTCCTGCTGGTCTACGGCATCATCGAGGGCGGCGAGCTCGCCGACTTCACGGCGCCCAAGGTGCTGTCGACGATCATCGCCGGTGTCGTCGTCCTCGCCGGGTTCGTCTGGTTCGAGAAGCGCAGCGACCACCCGTCGATCGACGTCACGTACTTCAAGAACAAGGTGTTCTCGGCCGCGATCGCCGCCATCGCGCTGGTCTTCTTCGCGCTGATGGGCGTGACCTTCTTCTCGGTCTTCTACACCCAGAGCGTGCGCGGCTACTCGCCGCTGCAGACCGGCCTGCTGATGCTGCCGCTGGCCGCCGCGCAGATGATCTTCGCGCCGCGGGCCCGGCTGGTCGTCAACCGGTTCGGCAACAAGATGACGACCGGTGTCGGCCTGGTGGTGCTCGCCGGGATGCTCGCCGCCTTCGCGACCCTCAAGGCGGACACGCCGATCTGGATCCTGGAAGTCATCTTCTTCCTCATGGGCGCCGGCATGGCGCACGTCATGACCCCGACCAGCGTCGTCATCATGCAGGCCCTGCCGCGCGAGAAGGCGGGCTCCGCGTCCGCGCTGAGCAACACCTTCCGCCAGGTCGGCGGCGCCCTCGGTATCGCCGTCCTCGGCTCGGTGCTGTCCACGGCGTACCGCAACGGCATCGAGGGCAAGCTCGGCTCGGTGCCGGCCGCCCTCAGGGACACCGCCGGTGAGTCCATCGAGGCCACCCTCGGTGTCGCGGCGAAGCTCGGCCCGCAGGGCAGGGTCCTGATCACCCCGGCCAACGACGCCTTCCTGCACGCCATGCACGTCACCGCCCTGTGCGGCGCGGGCGTCGCGATCGTCGGCGCCGTAGTGGCGTTCCTCTTCCTGCCCGGCAAGCCTCCGGCCCCTCAGGAGGGCAAGGAGGAGCAGGAGTTGGTCGTCGTAGGGGAATAGCGACCACAATCACCCAGGACGGACCGGAACGGGGGGAACAGCGAAGGGACGGAGTGAAGTGAGCCTTGCCGACAACGGCACCGCCCATGGCACCGACAGCGGGACCCGGCCGGACGCCCCCACCAGGGGGCGCCCGCGCAGCGAGGCCGTCGAACGCGCCATCACGGAGGGCGTGATGAAGCTCCTGGAGGAAGGCGTGCCGCTGGCCGAACTCTCCATCGAGCGCATCGCCCGTACCGCCGGTGTCGGCAAGGCCACCATCTACCGCCGCTGGCCGGGCAAGGAGGAACTGTTCGTCGACGTCGTCCGCGAGGCCGAGCCGCAGGACCCCGAACTGCCCGGCATCTCGCTGCGCGACGACCTCGTGGCCATGATGGAACAGCTGCGTCAGCGCGGCCTGATGACCCGGTCCTCGGCGCTCCTGCACAACGTCTTCGCGCAGATGAAGAGCACCCCGAAGGTGTGGGCCGCCTACCACGCGACCGTCGTGGAGCCCCGCCGCCGCAAGCAGGTGGAACTCCTGCGCCGCGCCCAGGAGAACGGCGAACTCCGCACGGACATCGACCCCGAGCTGATGAACGACATGCTGGTCGGCCCGATGCTCCTGCGCACCGTCATGCGCTTCGACGCGGACCTCCCCGAGGGCCTGTCGGAACTGCTCGTCGACACGGTGCTGGTGGCCCTACGTCCCGTCAGTTCGTAGGTGCCGCGGGCCGCGCCCGAATGTGCGCGTCTCGTCACAAGCCCGGCCCGCGAGCCGGTATCCGGAACTCACGGCGCCGACTTGTTCGTCCTCGTCCCCGTACGGCCGTCATGGGACGGCGGATCGGAACCGATCATCCCCTAGGGTCGTAGGCGCGGGGACGATGGTGTGCACGGCAGGTAGTGAGGCGACGGTATGGCACAGCAGGCGTATGTGACGGAGACGGACGACGGCGGCTCGGGGGACGAGCCGCGCGGATCCCGGCTTCGGCGCCTGTGGAACAGACTGATCGGCGGCTGGCGCGGCGATCCGCGGATCTGGCGCCGGGGCCTGGTCCTCGCCGCGCTGGCGATCCTCCTGGCCCTCGTCATGCTGCTGCACTCGCGCATCCCGAACCGGATCGGCAACCTCGGCAGCCTCACGGAGACGTTCCTGCCCTGGCTCGGGGTGATGATCCCGGTACTCCTGGTCCTCGGTCTGGTCCGCAGGTCGGCGACCGCGCTCATCGCCGTCGTACTCACGACGGTCGTCTGGCTGAACCTCTTCGGCGGGCTGCTGCTCAGCGACAAGACCGGCACCGGTGGCGACCTGACGGTGGCCACGCACAACGTCAACGCCGAGAACCCCGACCCGTCCGGCACGGCCCGTGACGTGGCCGCGTCCGGCGCGGACGTCGTAGCCCTGGAGGAGCTGACGGCGTCGGCGGTCCCGACGTACGAGAAGGCACTCGCGTCGACCTACAAGTACCACTCGGTCGAGGGCACGGTCGGGCTGTGGAGCAAGTACCCGATGAGCGGCATCAAGGCCGTGGACATAAAGCTGGGCTGGACGCGCGCGATGCGCGCCACCGTCGCGACCCCCGAGGGACAGATCGCGGTCTACGTCGCCCACCTCCCGTCGGTGCGGGTGAAGATCGAGGCCGGGTTCACGGCCCGGCAGCGCGACACGAGCGCCGACGCGCTCGGCGAGGCCATTGCCGCCGAGCCGCTCAAGCGGAAGATCCTCCTCGGCGACCTCAACGGCACGATGAACGACCGCTCGCTGAACGCCGTCACCTCCCAGATGCGCTCCACGCAGGGCGCGGCGGGCAGCGGCTTCGGGTTCAGCTGGCCGGCGTCGTTCCCGATGGCGCGGATCGACCAGATCATGGTCCAGGGCGTGGAGCCGGTGACCTCGTGGACCCTCCCCAAGACGGGCAGCGACCACCTCCCGATCGCGGCCCGTGTGAACCTCGACACGAGCTCTTAACCTCGTGGAATAGCGGGCCTGGGAGTCTTTGTTCCGTAACTGAACATAAGCTGTACGGAACTCCGCTCTCCCTGAAAGGCACAGGCACCTCCCATGCCCCTGGCCCTGCTCGCTCTGGCCGTCGGCGCTTTTGGTATCGGCACCACCGAATTCGTGATCATGGGCCTGCTGCCCGAGGTCGCGGACGACCTGCACGTCTCGATCCCCACGGCGGGCCACCTGGTCTCGGCGTACGCGCTGGGCGTCGTCATCGGCGCCCCGCTGCTCGCGGCGGTCACGGCCCGCCTGCCCCGCCGCACGGTGCTGATCGGCCTGATGGCGCTGTTCGTGGCGGGCAACGTCCTCTCGGCCTTCGCCGCGAACTACGACTACCTCCTGGCGGCCCGCTTCCTGAGCGGCCTGCCGCACGGCGCCTTCTTCGGCGTAGGGGCGGTGGTCGCTACGACCATGGTCGCGCCCGAACGCAAGGCTCGCTCCGTCTCCCTGATGTTCCTGGGCCTCACGGTCGCCAACATCGTGGGCGTACCGGCGGCCACGCTGATGGGCCAACACCTGGGCTGGCGGGCCACGTTCCTCGGCGTGAGCGTGATCGGCGTCGCGGCGATAGCGTCCCTGGCCCTGCTGATCCCGCACGACCACGCGCACGCCCCGAAGGTGGGCCTGCGAGGCGAACTGGCCGCGCTGAAGTCCCTCCCGGTATGGCTGGCGCTGGGCACGACGGTGGCGGGCTTCGGCGCGCTCTTCTCGGCCTACAGCTACATCGCCCCGATGCTCACAGACGCGGCGGGCTTCGCCGACGGCAGCGTGACGCTGCTGCTGGCCCTGTTCGGCGTAGGCGCGACGGCAGGCAACCTGATGGGCGGCCGCCTGGCGGACCACTCCCTCCGGGGCACACTCTTCGGCGGCCTGGCGTCCCTGGTGGTCGTCCTGGCCCTGTTCCCCCTCCTGATGACCACGGAGTGGACGGCGGCACTGGCGGTGATCCTGCTGGGCGTAGCGGCGTTCGTCACGGGCTCCCCGCTCCAACTGATGGTGATGGAAAAGGCGTCGGCAGGCCCGTCGTTGGCGTCGTCGGCAAACCAGGCGGCCTTCAACTTGGCCAACGCGGGCGGCGCTTGGATCGGCGGCCTCGCCCTGGCGGCAGGCTTCGGCGCTACGTCGCCCGCACTGGCCGGCGCGGTGTTGGCGGTACTGGGGTTGGGAGTCGCGGGCACGGCATGGGGAGTCGACCGGCGTCGAACGGTACCCGGCCGCGAGCGCGTGGTCGCAGCCCACGTCCCGGAACAGGCAAGGGCCCTGCACTCCTGACCTTTTCGCCCACCCACCCGGCCACCTGTCTCGGTCGGTTGGGAGGTTCACCTTTCGACCGACCGGATCGGGCACCTCGCCACGCGGACTGCCGACGGCATCCAATGTCCGAACGTTCAGGTAAGTGATCACCTGCGTCTGCGTGCCGTGGTTGCCGTCAGCTCCGAGCGGGAGCCCGCGCTCCAACGACGGTTTTCAAGACCGTCCCCTTGTGCCGCTCGGTCAACCCACCTGCGCACACGCCCACCACGCAACACGGTCGCACGGGCGATCAACGGCTTGAACCCACGGCACCAGGCCGCCGTTCTTGTCGAAGACCTCGGCGTCATCACCCGAGGTCACCCACACCGTGATGCCCTGATCGTGAACGACCACGTTGAACGGCGACTGCTCCGGCTCCGCCTCGGTCACCACGGTGAACTCCTCACCGGGGAGCAACCAGTGAGCGGTTCCCCACGGCTCGACCCACAGACAGACCGTGCTGCTGGTCTCGTTGCTCACGCTCGTCCTGGACACGCTCGCACCCTGAGACACGCTCGCACCCTGACCAGCAACATGATCGGTCGCACAAGTCCTAGTCGAAGCGCGCCAGTTCAGCCAGCCAAGCCCCCGCCGACCCATCCGAAGGCGCCCGCCAATCCCCCCGAGGCGACAACGACCCCCCCGCCGAAACCTTCGGCCCATTGGGCATGGCCGACCGCTTGAACTGGGCGAACCCGAAGAACCGCCGACAGAACACCTCAAGCCAGGACCGGATCTCGGGCAGGTCATACGCCACCCGCTTGGCCTCGGGGAACCCCGGCGGCCAGGCCCCAGCCCCCGCGTCATGCCACGCGTGCCACGCCAGGAACGCGATCTTCGACGGGCGGAAGCCATACCGCAGCACATGGAAGAGCGTGAAGTCGTGCAGTGCGTACGGGCCGATCTTCGACTCCGTGGACTGCATCTCCTCGCCCGGTACCAACTCCGGACTGATCTCCGTGTCGAGGATCGCGGTGAGGATCTTGCCGGTCTCCTCGTCGAACTGGTCGCTGCTGACGACCCAGCGGATCAGGTGCTGGATCAGGGTCTTCGGTACGCCGGAGTTGACGTTGTAGTGGCTCATCTGGTCGCCCACGCCGTATGTGGACCAGCCGAGCGCCAGCTCCGAGAGGTCGCCGGTGCCGAGCACGATGCCGTTGCGCTGGTTGGCGAGGCGGAACAGGTAGTCGGTGCGCAGGCCGGCCTGGACGTTCTCAAAGGTGATGTCGTACACCGGCTCGCCGGACGCGAAGGGGTGGCCCATCTCCTTCAGCATCAGCCGTGCCGTCGGCGTGATGTCCAGCTCGGCCGCGGTGACGCCGATGGCACGCATCAGCGCGTGGGCGTTGTCCTTCGTGTGGTTGCTGGTGGCGAAACCGGGCAGCGTCCACGCCAGGATGTCGCTGCGCGGTCGCCCCGCGCGGTCCATCGCGCGGGCGGCGACGATCAGCGCGTGCGTCGAGTCGAGGCCGCCGGACACCCCGATGACCACCTTCGGGCCGCCGATCGCCGCGAGCCGCTGCTGAAGGCCCTCGACCTGGATGTTGTACGCCTCGTAGCAGTCCTGCGCGAGGCGCTCCGCGTCGGCCGGTACGAACGGGAAGCGCTCCAGGCGGCGGCGGAGTCCCAAGTCCGTGAGCGGGGGGGTGAGTTCGAAGGAAACCGTCCGGAAATCACCCGTGCGCGCCCGATGGGTCCGCCGGTTGTCGTCGAACGTGCCCATCCGCTGCCGTTCCTGCCGCAGCAGGTCGAGGTCGATGTCGGCCACCGCGTACTCGTCGCCCAGCGGGAAGCGTTCGGTCTCGGCCAGCAGTGCGCCGTTCTCGTAGACCATGGCCTGGCCGTCCCAGGACAGGTCGGTGGTCGACTCGCCGAGGCCGGCCGCGGCGTAGACGTACGCGGCGAGGCAACGGGCGGACGCCGAGCGGCAGAGGAGTTTGCGGTCCTCTGCGCGGCCTACCGTGATCGGGCTGCCGGAGAGGTTGACGAGGACTGTCGCGCCCGCCAGGGCGGCCTCGGCACTCGGCGGCACCGGCACCCACATGTCCTCGCAGATCTCCGCGTGCAGCACGAGGGACGGTACGTCCTGCGCCGCGAACAGCAGATCCACGCCGAAGGGGACGGTCTCCCCGCCGACATGGATCGATCCGCCGCGCTCGTCCGCGCCGTCGGCGATCTGGCGGCGTTCGTAGAACTCACGGTAGTTCGGGGGATACGACTTCGGTACGACACCCAGGACGCGGCCTCGGTGCACCAGCACCGCGCAGTTGTAGATCCGATTGCGGTGCCGCAGCGGGGCCCCGACGACCAGGACCGGCAGCAGCTCGGCCGAGCCGGTGACCACCTCCTGGAGCGCCTCCTCGACCTGGTCCAGGAGTACGTCCTGGAGCAGCAGGTCCTCGATGGAGTAGCCGCACAGGCCCATCTCCGCGAAGACGGCGACCGCGACGCCCTCCTCGGAGCACCGGCGGGCGTGGCGCAGGACGGCTTCGGCGTTGGCGTGCGGGTCCGCGATGACGGTGTGGCCCGTGCAGGCGGCGACGCGGGCGAAGCCGTGCTGATAGATCGACCAGAAGTTCAGTGGAGGCACGGGGTCCACTGTAATCGCCCGTAATCGTCAGGGCGACGCAATGGGGTGGCGTGAGGTGTGGTGCACCCCACGCCACCCCATTCACAGGTGACTACTTGTTGCCGCTACGGGGTCAGTGGTGACCCTGCGAGCGGCTGAACGACGAGACGTAGCCGTTCGCGGGCGTACCCACGCCGGTCACGTCGTCGTAGCCCTTCACCGCGGACAGCGAGCTGTCCTTGCCGAGGCTGCGGACCGAGGTCAGCAGGCCTTCGGAGGCGTCGAACGCGTTGGCGAAGTCCACGCGCGCCACCGCCAGGCCGGAGCCCGTCGGGTTGTCGGTCACGTCGTGGTAGGCCTTCGTGCCGTACTTGGAGTAGATCGACGGGTTGGCGAAACCGATCGCCTTGCCGCCGCGCGCCTCCTGGGCCAGGGCCTGGACCGCCGCGATCACCGGGGAGGCGAGCGAGGTGCCGCCGATCCGGTACTCGCTGTACTGCTCCGACCCGTCGGGGAAGGTCTGCGTCTGGCCGACCTTGAAACCGGTGTTCGGGTCGGCGATCGCCGAGATGTCCGGGACGACGCGGTTGCCGGTGGCGCTGTTGGCCGTGGCGAGCGCCTTCGGGACGACACCCTTCTGGTAGAAGGGCTCGGCGACCGTCTTGCTGGTGCCGCCGCCCGCGCCCGAGGTGAAGGCGCCGGGGAAGCTGGTCCAGCTCTTGCCGTCCGTGGACAGCGAGGCCTTCTCGGTGCCCCAGCCGGTCTCCCACAGGTACTTGTCGCCCTTGCCGACCGCCAGCGAGGTTCCGCCGACCGCCGTCACCCACGCCGAGTTGGCCGGGGTGTCGACCTGCTTCGTACCGGTGTTGGCGACCTCGTCGCCGTTGTCACCGGAGGAGAAGTAGAAGCCGATGCCCTCGACCGCGCCCAGCTGGAACACCTGGTCGTAGGCAGCCGCGAGGTCCGCGGTCTGGTGGGCCTCGATGTCGCCCCACGAGTTGGAGACGATGTCGGCCAGGTGGTTGTCGACGACCTTGCTGAGAGAGTCGAGCAGGTCGTCGTCCATGCAGGACGCGCCACCCACGTACGTGACGTCGGCCGCGGGCGCGACCGCGTGCACGGCCTCGACGTCGAGGGTCTCCTCGCCGTACCAGCCCGAGGCGTCGCACTCGTCGGCGCCGGTGTTCGTGTACTGCGAGGGCAGGACCTGGTGCAGCTGGCCGGTCTTCCAGGTGGCGTCGCCGTGGTTCTTCGCGTAGGTGGCCGCGTCGAAGGCGATGGTCGGCGAGGCGTAGGCGTCGGTGATGGCGACGCGCACGCCCTTGCCCGTGTACTTGCCCGCACCGTAGGCCGCACGCAGCTGCTTGCCGGTGTAGCCCTGGATCGCGTACGGGATCTTCGTGCCGTACGCCGACGGCAGGGTGGTCGCCGTGTTCGAGCCGTAGTACGAGGAGAACGGCCCGGAGTTCTTGAACACCGCGGTCGGACCCGGCAGCGCGTCGTCGTGGTTCGCCTTGTGCGGCGCGTTGTCCAGACCGGTGACGGTCAGGACGGCACCGTTGAGGCTGTCCGGCGCGGAGGCCGTCTTCGACGGGGCGCGGTAGGTCTTCGCGCCCTTCGAGTAGTTGTGCAGCGAGGTGCTGAACGCCTTCTCGATCGCGGCCACGTCACCGGAGACCGTGACGTAGTGCTGCGTGGTGCCGGTGACCTTCAGCCCGGCGGACTTCAGCCAGGACTTGACGGCGGTCACCTGGGCCGTCGTGGCGCCGAAGCGCTGCTGCACCTGAGCGGCGCTCAGGTACTTGCCGTACAGGGCCGAACTCGGGTCCGAGACGGACTTGGCGTACGCCGCGAGGCCGGAGGCGTTCCGGCCGGCGAGGTAGACCCGGGCGGAGACCTGGGAGCTGTCGGAGGTCGTTCCCTTGTCCGCCTTGGCCGTCGCCCACGCGGGCTTGGTGCCCGCGAGCGTGTCCCGGCCCGGGCTGTCCGCGGCGTGTGCCGCGGGTATGCCGAGCGCCAGGGCACCGGCGATCATGGGCAGTGTCGCTGCCATGCTCACGCCGGCGCGCATGGTGGCGCGATTGGATCTCATAAAACCCCCTGCTATGCGGTTCAACGCATGGAGTGGTTGGTCGTCGTCGATCCCTACGGAACCCGCGGCGGGAAGGTCCGTGGATGGATCACACGTGGGGGCCACTCTTTCGATGAACCGTTCATGCCAGGGGAACGCAAAAGTCAAGAGAACCCCAAGGAACCCCCACCCAGGGCGAATTGGGGGCTTTTTTCCTTACGGGCGTGTAACGAACGACCGGGGATGCTTTACGAACGCGCTTTTGCGCCACGCGCCTTGAGCATGTCGGCCATCAACTGGATCTCCGACTGCTGCGCGTTCACCATCCCCTGCGCGAGCCGCTTCTCCACCCCCACCCGGCACTTGTCCACACACCCCTCGGCCATGTGGATACCGCCCTTGTGGTGGTCCGTCATGAGCTGCAGGAAGAACACCTCGGCGGGCTTCCCGCTCAGCGTGTTCAGCTTCTTCAGCTCGGTGTTGGTCGCCATCCCCGGCATCAGCGCGCCGTCCTTCCCGGACGCCATGTCACCCATGCCCATCCAGGTCATCGGCGGGTCCGCGGACACCTTCGGCAGCCCCCACAGGTCCAACCAGCCCAGCAGCATGCCCCGTTGGTTGGCCTGCGTCTGCGTGATGTCGTAGGCGAGGCGCCGTACTTCCACGTTCTTCGTACGGTCGCGCACGATGTACGACATCTCGACGGCCTGCTGGTGATGGACCGACATGTCCCGAGCGAAGCCCGCGTCCGCCGAATCGGCCGTAGGAGCAGGGGAGTTGCCGGACCCGCTGCCGTCCTCGGCGACCGCGTACGTGATCGCGCCGGCCGCGACGAGCACTGCCGCCGCGGCCCCCGCGATCAGCGCCACATGCCTCACTGCGACAGCCCGCCCGTGCACGCGGCGCCCGGCTCCGGCGTCTGGCTGCCCTGTACGAACTTCTCGAAGAACGTGTTCACGGCCGGGTCGCTCGCGCTCTTCACGGTCCGCTGGTGACCCCACGCCGACAGCACGATCGGGTCCTTCTGGCTGTCGTACGGGCTCATCAGCGAGTACGGGGTCGACTTCACCTTGGTCGCGAGCGCCTTGATGTCGGCCGCCGAGGCCTTCTTGTTGTACGTCACCCAGACCGCGCCGTGCTCCAGCGCGTGCACCGCGTTCTCGTCCTTGACGGCCTTGGCGTAGACGTCGCCGTTGCAGTTCAGCCAGACCGGGTTGTGGTTGCCGCCCACCGGCGGGTGCATCGGGTAGTTCACCGTGCTGGTGACGTGGGTGCGGCCCAGAGTGCCCTTCCACGTGTTCACGCCGTCCGCGCCGGCGACGAAGTGACCCGAAGCGGAGTTCTTGGAGTCGCTCGCCGAGCTGTCCTTCTTGCCGGACTGCGCGTGCACGACCGCGACCCCGCCGACGACGAGACCGGCGACGACCACCGCGCTCGCCGCGATCTTCACGATCCGGGTGCGTCGCTCGCGCGACTGCTCGGCGCGCCGCATCTCCTCGATGCGGGCCTTGCGCGCCGCGTTTCCGGTGTTCTTGGCGGAACCCATGAGGTATGTGTCCTTTTGGGGGAAGGGACGGGGAAGGGGCAGGAAGGTCGGGCCCTGCTGATCGTAGTGGGCAGAAACACGTTCTCGTAGGGCACCCACAGCAAAGTCAGGGGAACACCAGGGTCACCCCCGGACCAGGCATTACGAATGTCAGTCCGAGCAGGCAAGATGGTCTGAAGATGGGCAACAGCGCAGGACACCTGTCGTACGCGAGGCGTTCAGCCCGAGGTCGGCCGCCCGATCATGGTCGGCAACGCGCACGAAATGGTGTTGTGGTGGGATGCTCAGGTGCCCGACCGCCTCCTGCGGTACGAGGACAGGCGGCCTGACCAGCAAGGATGGGGAAGCGGAAGATGGACAAGCAGCAGGAGTTCGTGCTCCGGACGTTGGAGGAGCGCGACATCCGGTTCGTACGGCTGTGGTTCACGGACGTGCTGGGCTTCCTCAAGTCCGTCGCCGTGGCCCCCGCCGAGCTGGAACAGGCCTTCGACGAGGGCATCGGATTCGACGGCTCCGCGATCGAGGGCTTCGCCCGGGTCTACGAGTCCGACATGATCGCCAAGCCGGACCCCTCGACCTTCCAGGTCCTGCCGTGGCGCGCGGAGGCCCCCGGCACGGCCCGCATGTTCTGCGACATCCTGATGCCGGACGGCTCCCCGTCCTTCGCGGACCCGCGCTACGTCCTGAAGCGCGCCCTCGCCAAGACCTCCGACCTGGGTTTCACCTTCTACACCCACCCGGAGATCGAGTTCTTCCTCCTGAAGGACCGCCCGCTGGACGGCTCCCGCCCGACGCCCGCCGACAACTCCGGCTACTTCGACCACACCCCGCAGAACGTGGGCATGGACTTCCGCCGCCAGGCGATCACCATGCTGGAGTCGATGGGCATCTCGGTCGAGTTCTCCCACCACGAGGGCGCGCCGGGCCAGCAGGAGATCGACCTCCGCTACGCCGACGCACTCTCCACGGCGGACAACATCATGACGTTCCGCCTGGTCATGAAGCAGGTGGCGCTGGAGCAGGGCGTGCAGGCGACGTTCATGCCGAAGCCGTTCTCGGAGCACCCGGGCAGCGGAATGCACACGCACCTCTCCCTCTTCGAGGGCGACCGCAACGCGTTCTACGAGTCGGGTTCGGAGTACCAGCTCTCCAAGGTCGGCCGCTCCTTCATCGCGGGCCTGCTGAAGCACGCGGGGGAGATCTCCGCCATCACCAACCAGTGGGTCAACTCCTACAAGCGCATCTGGGGCGGCTCCGAGCGCACGGCGGGCGCCGGCGGCGAGGCCCCCTCGTACATCTGCTGGGGCCACAACAACCGCAGCGCCCTGGTCCGCGTCCCGATGTACAAGCCCGGCAAGACCGGCTCCGCGCGGGTCGAGGTCCGCTCCCTGGACTCGGGCGCGAACCCGTACTTGGCCTACGCCCTCCTCCTCGCCTCGGGCCTGAAGGGCATCGAAGAGGGCTACGAGCTTCCCCCGGGCGCCGAGGACGACGTCTGGGCCCTCTCCGACGCCGAACGCCGCGCGATGGGCATCGAGCCCCTCCCGCAGAACCTGGGCGAGGCCCTCACCCTGATGGAGCGCAGCGACCTGGTCGCCGAGACCCTGGGCGAGCACGTCTTCGACTTCTTCCTGCGCAACAAGCGGCAGGAGTGGGAGGAGTACCGCTCCGAGGTGACGGCGTTCGAGCTGCGGAAGAACCTGCCGGTGCTGTAGCCGGTGCTGTAGGCGAACGCTCACTGGCCTGCGGGCAGTTTCGCGGTGATGGAGCGGGCCACCTGGACCACCGTGTCGTGCGGCACGGTGGTCGGGTTGGCCGGCGTGGTCGAGGTGACCGTGCCGGTCGTGGCGGTCGCTGAGGGCAGGACCCAATTTCGGGCTCTCGTGTTCCACACGACGAAGGTGAGCCGCTGCTTCGCCCGGGTCTGGTAGGCGGTTTCCCGGAACGCCTGCCGGCCCAGGGCGTCCACCGTGTCGACCCGTACGTCGCGCATGCCGGCCGAGGACCGGTTCGCGCTCAGGTTGTGGGCGGCGGACAGTTCGGCGGCGTAGGTGCGTACGCCTTGCCGTTCGGGTTGCTCGGGCTCGGCGTGCACTTCGCGCCGGTGGAGTGGTAGATGCCCTTGTAGACGCCCTGCGTCCAGCGGCGCGTCACGACCTGGATCGGCTGGGCGAACTGCCCCGGGCTCAGGTTGGTCGTGAAGGTGTACGAGGTCGTGGTGGAGCCGCTTTGGTTGTACGACGGGGTGAGGCCGGCCAGGTCGTTCCCGATGACGGGGATCGGGACCTTGATGCTGAGGCCGGCCGACCACTGCCAGCCCGTCGTCTTCGCCTGCTGCCAGGCGTAGGAGCAGCTGGGGACGTTCCACGGGCACTGGAACCACGGGCACTGGAACCACGGGCACTGGAACGTCGAGCCCCGCCATATCCAGTCCTGCCAGGTGTTGTTCGCGTGCTGCACGCTCACCGACTGCGTCTGGTGGTCGGTCGACCAGTTGCCGGCCATGTCGTGCGACGAGTTCTCCGAGTTCTGCAGGCACTCCTGGCTCGCCGCCGAGGCGACACCGGGGGACGCGAGCAGCACCATCGGCGCCGGCGCCAGCGCCAACGTCGCCAGCCCCAGCCACTTCTTCCCTGTCTTCTTCCGCGCGACCACGGAATCCCCCTACGGCGCGTGCCGGCGTTGACCGTCACCCTTGTCTCCTCTGAGTCGTGCGCCGGCAGCGTGCGCCGGGCGTCTGACATCGAGATTCGACGCCGGGGAGTTGTTCGGACACCCGCTCCCCAGGGACCCATCAATTGTCTGACCTGCGGCTGGGGCATAGTTCACCCGCCCGTCACAGCGCCGTCGCACAGCTGTCGGGCGCTACTTCAGGAACGCCGGGGACACCGCCGCGCCGCTGATCCGCCGAGCCCTGCCCGTGCCGTCCGCCGGGACGCTGTACAGGTCGGCGCCGTAGTCGCTGGGCATGGCGTAGACGATCGTGTGGTCGTCGCGCCAGACGGCCTGGTCGTCGACGCTTCGTGGCTCCGCCAGCGATGTCTCGCGCATGGTGCGGAGGTCGAGGACGTACAGATGCCAAGGGGCGTCCTTCGGGAGGCCCTTGACGCGTTTCTTGAAGGCGATGCGCGTGCCGTCGGGGGACAGGGACGGGCACTCCACGTTCGTGCGCACGGTGGTGAGCGTCCGCGCGCGCAGGTCGCCCCTCACCAGATAGGTGCTGCCCTTCGTCGCCAGCGTCGCGTAGAACGTGCGGTCGTCCGATGCGAAGGTCACGCCCCAGAAGTTGACGTCGGCAGCGTGGTAGACGTGGCCGTCCTTGAGGATGCGGAACGACTCCAACGTCGGGATCAGCTTCCCCGTCCTCGTGTCCACGATCGCCGCCCGCGTCGAGAAGTTCGTCCCCGCGTAAGAGTCGCCGCCCACAAAGGCGGTCCATGCCGCGAAGTGGCCCGTGGGGGAGACGCGGGCTCGGGAGGGGATGCCGGGGACGTCGTAACGGGCCGTCTCCTTGAGGTGGGCGTCGAGGATCAGCGCGCGGTACGTGTCCGTGACCGTGCCGTGGACCGCCTGGAGGCAGACTCCGGTGCCCGAACTGGCGTAGAAGCGGAGGCACTTGACGCCCGAGGCGGTGCGGGGGCCGGAGGGGTCGGACGCCGGGACCGTGGTCAGTTCGTCGCGGTGCGGGCCCCATGCCATGTTGCGGAACACCATGGTGCCGGGCGCTGTGAGAGTGATTCTGCCCGCGGTGATCTTCGGGCCGCCGGGCTGGGTAACGTTCCGTCGCTCGGCCCGTGCGGACGCATGCAGCACCGAGGCCGTGGCGACTACGGCGAGTGCGGCCACGGCCGCGAGGAGGACCAGGATGCGGTTGCGCAGGGTCATGAGACAGGCTCCAGAACTGATCGGCCGGGGCGGAGCGTCAGAGCGAACACCGCGCAGACCGCCAGCGCCACCGCCGACGCCATGAGCGCCGTACGGTCGCCCCACAGCGTCCACGCCGCACCGAAGCCCAGCGAGCACGCGAACCGCGCCGCCGACTGGCCCGTCTGCACCAACGCGAGCCCCGACGACCGCAGTTGCTCCGGCACGCTGTCCGAGGCCGCCGCCATCAGCACGCCGTCGGTCGCCGCGTAGAAGGCGCCGTGCAGGAGGAGGACGGCGTAGGGGAGGGCGGTGCCGTGCCAGGACGTCAGCAACAAGGCGTACGCCGTGAGGAGGACTCCGTGGCCGCCGAGGAACACCCGCCAGCGGCCGACACGGTCCGCGAGCCGGCCCAGCGGTACGGCCAGGAGCAGGAACGCCGCCGCCGTGCCCAGCGGCAGCAGCGCGAACCAGCGGTCGGGGACGCCGAGTCGCCGTTGCAGGAGCAGGTAGATGAAGGAGTCGCTGACCGTCGCGAGGCCGAGAAGGAGTGCGCAGATGGCGATACGGCGGAGGTCGCGGCGGGCGAGGAGGGCGAAGGCCGCGCGGAGGGTGGGGCGCGGGGGCGGGGGTTCTACGGCGGTTCGCTCCCGTGCGCCGGAACCCGAGCCTCTCCCGCCGGGCCCCCGCTCACCTGACCCTTTCCCGCCCGGCACGAACAGCACCAGCACCAGGACCCCGACCACCGCCACACAGAAGCTCACCGTGAACACCGCGTCGTACCCGTCCACCGTCGCCCGGAGGATCAGGAACGCCACCAGCGGGCCGAGCAGCGCGCCCGCCGTGTCCATCGCGCGGTGTACGCCGAAGGCACGACCCCGGTTCTCCGGGGTGGAGGAGAGGGAGATCAGCGCGTCGCGCGGTGCCGTGCGCAGGCCCTTGCCCGTGCGGTCGGCGGCGAGGATCAGGCCGATGGGGGTGAGGGTGTGGGCCAGCAGCAGGAGCGGTTTGCAGACGGCCGAGATGCCGTAGCCGATGCCCGCGATCCACTTGTGCCGGCCGCCGCCGCGGTCGGCGAGGTGGCCGCCGGCCAGGCGGACGAGTGCCGAGAAGCCGTTGTAGATGCCGTCCAGGAGACCGAAGCCCAGCGGGGAGAGGCCGAGGCCCGTCACCAGGTACAGCGGGAGGACCGCGGTCACCATCTCGGACGACACGTCGGTGATCAGGCTGACCGCGCCGAGTGCGAAGACCGTGGGGGCGACGACGGCGGACACCCGCGCCGTAGTACCCGTAGTACCCCTGGCACTTGGGTCGTCCGTAGTACCCGTAGTACCCGCGGCACCTGGGTCGTCCGTAGTACCCGTAATACCCGTAGTACTCCCGGCACTTGGGTCGGCGTTGGCGCGGCTGTCCGCCACGTACATCTCAGGACGCCCAGATGCCGGTGATGTCGGCGGCCGACGCCGCGTTGCCCGCGTGGGTGGCCAGGCCCTGGGAGTCCTCCAGGGTCCGCAGCAGGTTGTAGTGGTTGTACGTGGTCGAGGACGTCGAACCCGCCTTGACCGGCTGGCCGTAGAAGACCGTCGGGATGCGGTTGCCGCTGAGCAGGTTGTCCTCGTCGAAGGTGACGACGAGCAGGCTGTTGTGGGCCGTGGCCCACGTCGCGTACGCGCCCAGGTTGTTCTTCACCCAGGTGTCACCGGTCGCCACCGAGCAGTCGTGCATGTCGCTGCACAGGTTGGGGGTGACGAAGGAGATGTCGGGGAGGGTCGTGTAGTCCGTCGGGAACTGCGCGAACGTTTTGGCGGTCGACGTCGCGACGTTGGAGAAGCCGAACCACGGGTTGTGCTTACGGGCGTAGGTGCCGCTGCTGCACGTCGTCGAACCCTGGCTCGGCAACGTCTCGTTGTAGCTCGCCCACGTGCCGCCCGCGGCGGTCACCTCGGAGGCGAGGTTCGCGGCCGAGGAGAAGCCCGCCGTGTAGCAGCTGTCGCTGGTGATGCCCTGGGTGGAGCCGGAGAACAGCGCGAAGTAGTTCGGCTGGCTCGGGTGGGTGATCCCGTACGACTGGGTGAGGGCGGCGCCGCCGGACGCGAGCGAGTTGATGTAGGGGGCACTGGAGGAGCCGATGACCTGGCTGTAGGCGTGGTTCTCCATCACCACGACGACGACGTGGTCCGGGGTCGGCACCACGGTCGCGGCGTGCGCGGCCGAGACGGTGCCGAAACCGGTCCAGACCCCGACGGCGGCTGCCGAGAAGGCGAGCGCGGACGCGACGAGGGCGCGGCTGCGGCGGTACACGGAACTGCCGGGACTACCAGAACTGCCGGACACTTCTACCTCCGGGTGGGGGGAGGACGGGGGTGACGGTGCGGACAGAGCATGCACACGCCAAAATGCCCGCATCCCACCACTCCCAACCCCGCGGATGAAGAAGTGGTGAACTACTGCTGCTGGCGGCGAACTACTCCTGCAGTGCCGCCAGTTGGGCCAGCACCTGGTGCAGCGGCTCTGCGGCCCGCTTCCGGTACTCCTGGATCGCCCAGCCGTTGCCGTCCGGGTCCTTGAAGTACATGAAGGTGGCGCCGTCCCGCGGCGCGAACTGCACCGGCTCGCTGACCTCAAGACCCCGCGCGGTCAGCTCGTCGTAGGCCGCCTTGGCGTCCGCGACGCACAGCTGCATGCCGTGGTACGTCCCCGGCTGCGGCGTCCCGGTCGGGACCTGCAACCCGTCGACCAGCGCGATCGAACAGCCCGAGCCCGGCGGCGTCAGCTGCACGATCCGCACGCCCTCCATCACCTCGCCGTCGAGATCCACGTGGAAGCCGACCTTGTCGCGGTAGAACTCCTTGGCCCGGTCCACGTCCGAGACCGGCAGCAGGATCACTTCGAGGGTCATGTCCATGGTGTGACTCCTTTGTCATACCTCGGGTGTACGTACTTTCGTCGTACCTCGAACGGCTCTCCCCACAGAACCTGAATCCGCGACAGGGCGCCACCGCGAAGGCCCGGGTTACGCTCGCGTATACGACCTTGATCGGAACCTGATCGAGACGCGGTCGGACAGGAGGCCGAGGATGACGACGCTGGGGCGCAGGAGCAGCACCTTCACGCGACTGCTGCGGCACGGCTTCACCGATCCCTCGGCCGCCGAGCGGCTCCTGGAGAGCGCGGAACTGGCGCCGATAAGGAACGACCCGGTCCTGCTGGAGGCCCTGGGCGCCACAGCCGACCCCGACCTGGCCCTTCAGGGTCTGGTACGACTGCTCGAAGCGCAGCCCGAGGACACCCCCCGCCGCGAACTGCTGGACACGCTGATCGCGGCGAAGCCGTTGCGCGACCGGCTGCTCGGTGTGCTCGGCGCCTCCGCCGCCCTCGGCGACCACCTCGCCCGGCACCCCCGCGACTGGCACGCCCTCGTCATGTACGAGCCGCGCGACCTCCACCCCGGGGTGGAGGAGTTCGAGCGCGGGCTGGCGGAGGCCACCGACCCCGTCGCCCTCCGCGTCGCCTACCGCCGCTGCCTGCTGTCCATCGCCGCCCGTGACGTGTGCGGCACCACCGACCTCGCCCAGACCGCCGCCGAACTCGCCGACCTCGCGACCGCCACCCTGCGCGCCGCCCTCGCCATCGCCGGTGCCGCCGCGCCCGAGGACGCCGCGCTGTGCCGGCTCGCGGTGATCGCGATGGGCAAGTGCGGTGGCCACGAACTGAATTACGTGTCCGACGTCGACGTCATCTTCGTCGGCGAGGCCGTCGACGGCGCCGACGAGGGCAAGGCGCTCCGCGCGGCCACCAAGCTCGCCGCGCACATGATGCGGATCTGCTCCGAGACCACCGTCGAGGGATCCATCTGGCCCGTCGACGCCAATCTGCGCCCCGAAGGCCGCAACGGCCCGCTGGTCCGCACCCTCGCCAGCCACCTCGCCTACTACCAACGCTGGGCCAAGACCTGGGAGTTCCAGGCCCTGCTCAAGGCCCGCCCGGTGGCCGGCGACCTCGCGCTCGGCGCGGAGTACGTCGACGCGCTCGAACCCCTCGTGTGGAAGGTGGCCGAGCGCGAGAACTTCGTCACCGACGTGCAGAAGATGCGCCGCCGTGTCGTCGAGAACATCCCCGTCGCCGAGATCGACCGCGAACTGAAGCTCGCCCCCGGCGGTCTGCGGGACGTCGAATTCGCCGTCCAGCTCCTGCAGTTGGTGCACGGCCGCGCCGACACCTCGCTGCGCAGCGGCACCACGCTCGTCGCGCTGGAGGCCCTCGCCGCCGGCGGCTACGTCGGTCGCGAGGACGCCGCCCGCCTCGACGACGCCTACCGCTTCCTGCGCACGATGGAACACCGCATCCAGCTCTACCGCTTGCGCCGCACCCACCTCGTCCCCGCCGACGAGGTCGACCAGAGACGCCTCGGCCGCTCGATGGGCCTGCGCACCGACCCGGTCGCCGAGCTGAACCGCGAGTGGAAGCGGCACGCGACCGTCGTGCGACGCCTGCACGAGAAGCTCTTCTACCGTCCGCTGCTCGACGCGGTCGCCCAACTCGCCCCCGGCGAGACCAGGTTGAGCCCGCAGGCGGCCCGCGAACGGCTGGTCGCCCTCGGCTACATCGACCCGGCGGCGGCCCTCCGCCACATCGAGGCCCTCGCCTCCGGCGTCACCCGCAAGGCCGCCATCCAACGCACCCTGCTGCCCGTCCTGTTGGGCTGGTTCGCGGACTCCGCCGACCCGGACGCGGGCCTCCTCAACTTCCGCAAGGTGTCCGACGCGCTCGGCAAAACCCCTTGGTACCTACGCCTGTTGAGGGACGAGGGCGCCGCCGCCGAGAACCTCGCCCGCGTCCTCTCGGCCGGCCGCCTCGCCCCCGACCTCCTCATGCGCGCCCCCGAAGCGGTCGCCCTCCTCGGCGACGGCGACGGCGGCAGCGGCCTCGAACCCCGCGAACGCGCCCACCTGGACCAGGAGATACTCGCCGCGGTCGGCCGCGCCGACGACGCCGTCCAGGCGGTCACCTTCGCCCGAGGCGTCCGCCGCCGCGAACTCTTCCGTACGGCCGCCTTCGACATCGTGGGCTCCTACGGCACCGAGACCCAGCCCGCCGAGGCCGACCAGGGCGCCCTCGTCGACCGGGTCGGCGGCGCCGTCTCCGACCTGACCGCCGCGACCCTCGCCGGCACCCTGCGCGCGGTGGTCCGCGCGGGCTGGGGCGACACCCTCCCCACCCGCTTCGCCGTCATCGGCATGGGCCGCTTCGGCGGCCACGAACTGGGCTACGGCTCCGACGCGGACGTCCTGTTCGTGCACGAACCCCGCGAGGGCGTGCCCGAGCGCGAGGCCTCCGAGGCCGCCAACAAGGTCGTCTCCGAGATGCGCCGACTGCTCCAGGTCGCCAGCTCGGACCCGCCGCTGCTGATCGACGCGGATCTCCGGCCGGAGGGCAAGTCGGGGCCGCTCGTGCGGTCGTTGAACTCCTACGAGGCGTACTACCGCCGGTGGTCCCTGGTTTGGGAGTCGCAGGCGTTGTTGCGGGCCGAACCCGTCGCCGGGGACGAGGAGTTGGGGCGACGGTTCATCGAGCTGATCGATCCGCTGCGGTATCCGGCGGAGGGGCTCGGGGACGATGCCGTACGGGAGATTCGGCGGCTCAAGGCCCGTATGGAGTCCGAGCGGTTGCCTCGCGGGGCTGACCCGACTCTGCACACCAAGTTGGGGCGCGGGGGGCTCTCCGACGTCGAGTGGACCGTGCAGCTCATGCAGTTGCAGCAGGGGTGGGCTGAGCCCGGGTTGCGTACCACGCGTACGCGGGAGGCTCTCGCGGCAGCCTGCGCCGCCGAGCTCATCTCCGCCGAGGACGCTTCGACGCTGGACGAGGCTTGGGTGTTGGCCACGCGGGTTCGTAATGCGGTGATGTTGGTGCGGGGGCGGGCGGGCGATACGTTTCCGTCTGATCCGCGTGAACTTGCCGCTGTGGGGCGGTACTTGGGGTATGGGCCGGGGCATGTGGGGGACATGCTTGATGACTATCGGCGTACTACGCGGCGGGCTCGGGGTGTGGTGGACGTGATGTTCTACGGGGCCTAGGCGGGTTGTTGTTCGGCTGACCGCCGGTGGGGGCTGTTCGCGCGGTTCCCCGCGCCCCTTTGGGGCGCGTCCGGCTGGGCGGCGTTCACATAGCGGCGCCTTGTCAGGGCTACGCCCACGAGGACCACTGCCATGCCCGCGACCACGCGCAGGCCTACCGTCTCGTCGAGGAGGATGGCGCCCAGCGTCACCGACACAACTGGCAGCAGATATCCGACCGTTGCCGCGCTCGTCGCGCCCTCGTCCGCGATCAGGCGGTAGTTGAGGTAGAACGTGACGCCGGTGCCCAGGACGCCCAGGGCGATCACCGCGAGTAGAGCCGTTAGGTCGGCGTGGACGGGGCCGGCGGCGGGGAGGGCCAGGGTGGTCCAGGCAGTTGCCGCCATCAGTTGGGCCGCCGACATCGCCAACGGGGCCTGGCCCGCGGTGAGTTTGCGGGCCATGTAGGCGAAGGCCACGGCGTAGCTCGCGGCGGCGCCCAGGAGGGCGAGGGCGCCCCAGGTGAGCAGGCCCGAGCGGTGCCACGGGGCGAAGATCAGGAGCGTGCCCGCGAAGCCGAGGAGGAGTCCGGTCAGGCGGGCGCGGCTCAGGGCGCGGTCGGTGCCCAGGGTGATGCCGATCAGGAGGGACCACAGGGGAGTGGTGGCGTTCAGGACGCCCGCGACGCCGGAGTCGACGGTCTGTTCACCGATGCTGAACAGGGCGAACGGGATGGCGTTGCAGAAGAGGGCGGCCACCGCTAGGCGGCCCCAGGTCGCGCGGTCGCGGGGCAGGTGCTGACCGGCCGAGCGGGCCAGGGCCACTAGCACCAGCGTGCCCAGGGTGCAGCGGGTGATCGTGATCTGGGCGGGGGAGAGGCCGTGGTTCAGGGCGAGTTTGATCCACAGGAAGCCCGATCCCCACAGGAGGGCGAGCACGGCCATGCGGACTGTCGAGGCGGGCTGCATGGGTCCACGGTCGGTCAGGCTGTCCTTTCAGGACAAGCGAATGATTCTACAGTGACTGTTAACCTCTGCTACATGCTTGATGTGCGACGCATGCAGGTACTACGGGCAGTGGTCGGGTGTGGGTCGGTGACCGCTGCGGCGGCCCGGCTCGGGTACACGCCGTCCGCCGTCAGTCAGCAGGTCGGGGCGCTGGAGAAGGAGGCCGGGACCGCGCTGCTTGAACGGGTCGGGCGCGGGGTGCGGCCCACGGCGGCCGGGCTGCTGCTCACCGGGTACGCGGACGCGATCGCCGGGCAGGTCGCCGAGGCGGAGACGGCGCTGGCGGACCTGGTGGCCGGGCGCACGGGACGGCTCACGGTCCGCTACTTCGCCACCGCCGGCGCCGCCCTGGTCGCCCCCGCCGTGGCCCGGCTCCGTGCCGAACATCCCGGAGTCCAGCTGGAGTTGAAGCTCACCGATCCCGAGGACCCGCTGCCCGAGGTGAAGGAGGGGCGGGCGGATGTCGCTCTGGTGGTCGGGGCTTCTGGTGGGCATGAGGGCGTACGGCTCGTGAAGCTGCTCGACGATCCGTATCTCGTCGTCCTGCCCAAGGGGCACCGGCTGGCGGCGCGGCGGAGTGTGGAGCTGGGGGAGCTGGCCGAGGAGCCGTGGGTCGGCAGTGAGTGGCCGGGGGCGTGTCTCGATGCCCAGCTCGACGCGTGTGGGGCGGCGGGGTTCCGGCCGCGGTTCGCGGTCGAGAGCGAGGACTACGTGACCGCTCAGGGTTTTGTCGCGGCGGGCCTCGGGGTGGCCCTGATTCCCCGGCTGGGGCTGGGCAGCCGCCATCCGGACGTGGTCGTACGGGTCGTACGGGATCCGGAGCCCGTACGGACCATCCAGGCGGCCGTCCGGGAGACGGCGCCGCCGCAGCCGGCCCTGCGGGCGTTCCTGTGGGCGCTGCGGGACGCGGCGACCGAGGGTGAGCGGGTCGGGTGAAGTCAGCGGCTGAGGCTCGGCAGCCGCCATCCGGATGTGGTCGTACGGGATCCGGAGCCCGTACAAGACCACCCCTGCCCGTTCGACAGCGCCCCGAAGGGGCGCGGGGAACTGCGCGACCAGCCACGACGGCGCGGCACCCGGACGACGACCCATTGCGGCCCCTCGGCGGAGCCGCACGCAGCCGACGGAGCGTTCAGGCCTTCGTGGGTAGCAGGAGCCCGTCGTCCGTTCCCCGTACCGCCACCGTCCGCGGCAGGGCGTACGGGAAGGCGCCGTACCAGAGGCGGGACACCGTGAAGCCGAAGGCCAGGCAGAGCATGCCGCCGACCGCGTCGAGCCAGAAGTGGTTGGCCGTGGAGACGATGACCAGGAGCGTCGTCGCCGGGTACAGCAGGCCGAGGATGCGGACCCAGGGGAGTTTCGCCAGGGCGAAGATCGTCAGGCCGCACCACAGGGACCAGCCGATGTGCATGGACGGCATCGCGGCGTACTGGTTCGACATGTGCTTCAGGTCGCCGGACGCCATCGAACCCCAGGTCTGGTGGACCATGACCGTGTCGACGAAGTGGCCGCCGTTCATGAGGCGGGGCGGGGCCAGCGGGAAGAAGTAGTAGCCGATCAGGGCCACGGCCGTCGTCGCGAAGACGACGAGGCGTGTCGCCGCGTACCGGCCCGGATGACTGCGGTACAGCCACACCAGGACGCCCAGCGTCACGATGAAGTGCAGTGTGGCGTAGTAGTAGTTCATGCCGACGATCAGCCAAGTCACCGAATTGACGGCGTGGTTGACCGACTGCTCGACGGAGATGCCGAGATCGTTCTCGACGCGCCAGATCCAGTCGGCGTTGCGCAGCGCCGCGGACCGCTGTTCCGGCACCGCGTTGCGGATCTGTGAGTACGTCCAGTAACTGACCGCGATCAGCAGGATCTCGAACCAGAGCCGGGGCCGGCGCGGTGTGCGCATCCGGCGCAGAAAACCCTGCCCCGCGGCGTCCGCGACGGGGCTCGGAACGGCTTCTTCACGGCCTTCCAATGTCGTCACGGTGGTCTCACCCATAGACACGAAGTCTGCCAGAAAAGGCTTCCGCGACCGATCATCCCTTGGTCGGGTCCGGCGCGCATGTTCTACGCCGGGAAGAGTGCCCCGACTACAACCAGCGCACTGGATACCGCCGCGTTTTCTCCCCCTTAGGGACGATTCCGGTCCCCAGGGGCCGAAGCCGTCGATCCGCGCACCACCAGCTCCGGCATGAACACGAACTCACTGTGCGGCGCGGGCGTCCCGCCGATCTCCTCCAACAACGTGCGCACCGCGGCCTGTCCCATGGCCGGCACCGGCTTGCGGATCGTCGTCAGCGGCGGGTCGGTGAACGCGATCAGCGGTGAGTCGTCGAAGCCGACCACCGAGACGTCCCGGGGCACCTCAAGACCGCGCTGCCGGGCGGCCCGGATCGCACCGAGCGCCATCATGTCGCTCGCGCACACCACCGCCGTACAGTCGCGGTCGATCAGTGCGGCGGCGGCGGCCTGTCCGCCCTCCAGCGTGTACAGCGAGTGCTGGACGAGCCGGGTCTCCACATCCTCGGCGGTCAGGGCCAGTTGGTCCTGCATCGTGCGGACGAAGCCCTCGATCTTGCGCTGCACCGGCACGAACCGCTTGGGGCCCAGCGCCAGTCCGATGCGGGTGTGGCCGAGCGAGACGAGGTGCGTGACGGCGAGGGTCATCGCCGCGCGGTCGTCGGGGGAGATGAACGGCGCCTGCACCTTCGGAGAGAAGCCGTCCACGAGCACGAACGGCACGCCCTGCGCCCGGAGTTGCTCGTAGCGCTGCATGTCCGCTGAGGTGTCCGCGTGCAGTCCGGAGACGAAGATGATGCCCGCGACGCCGCGGTCGACGAGCATCTCGGTCAGCTCGTCCTCCGTGGAACCGCCCGGGGTCTGGGTGGCGAGCACCGGCGTGTAGCCCTGCCGCGTCAGCGCCTGGCCGATGACCTGCGCCAGCGCGGGGAATATCGGGTTCTCCAACTCCGGTGTTATCAGGCCCACCAGGCCCTCGCTGCGCTGCCGCAGCCGTACCGGACGTTCGTAGCCGAGCACGTCGAGCGCGGCGAGGACGGACTGACGGGTGGTGGCGGCGACGCCAGGCTTGCCGTTGAGGACGCGGCTGACGGTCGCTTCGCTCACCCCCGCCTGGGCGGCGATGTCGGCAAGCCGTGTGGTCACGGGAGTGGACTGTACCGGCCGTCGGCGCGCTGCGGGTTGCTGCGTCATCGCGATCCCTCGTGTTCTGGTCGGCGTACGGCATACGGCAAGAGCTTGCAGAGTCTTGCACAAGTGTCCCCGTACCCGCTCAGCCGCACCAGCCATGGGTTTCACGGGGGTCGAGGAGAGGTCACGGGCGGGTAACTCTCGGACCGTCTTGCAGTTTTTTGCAGCAAGGACTTTCGCAACGCTTACATCGCTGTTACGTTCGGCGACGCCCGGCGGACGCAACGGCGCAGTCGGCAAGTCGACAGGGTGGCGGACGGGACCGCTTCCCTGCACCTCACGGGCTTTCACCCTCAAGGAGAACTCATGCGGCGTGGCATAGCGGCCACCGCGCTGGTGGCGTCCCTCGCCCTCGCGGCGACGGCCTGCGGCGGCAGTGACAGTGGCAGCGGCAAGTCCGACGGGCCGGTCACCATCACCTGGTGGGACACCTCCAACGCCACCAATGAGGCACCCACGTACAAGGCCCTGGTCGCCAAGTTCGAGGCGGCCAACAAGAACGTCAAGGTCAAGTACGTCAACGTGCCCTTCGACCAGGCGCAGAACAAGTTCGACACCGCCGCCGGCTCCAAGGGCGCCCCGGACGTGCTGCGTTCGGAGGTCGGCTGGACCCCCGCCTTCGCGAAGAAGGGCTACTTCCTGCCGCTGGACGGCACCGAAGCCCTCGCGGACCAGGCGAAGTTCAAGTCGAACCTGATCACGCAGGCCCAGTACGACGGCAAGACGTACGGCGTGCCGCTGGTCACCGACACCCTCGCGCTCGTCTACAACAAGGCCCTGTTCCAGCAGGCCGGCATCACCCAAGCGCCCACCACCTGGGACGAGTTGAAGGCCGACGCCGCGAAGGTCAAGTCCAAGGCCAAGGTCGACGGCTACTGGGGCTCCACCCAGGCCTACTACGCGCAGACCTTCCTCTACGGCGAGGGCACCGACACCGTCGACGCCTCCGGCAAGAAGATCACCGTGGACTCCGCCGCCGCGAAGAAGGCCTACGGCACCTGGCTGAGCCTCTTCTCCGGCACCGGCCTGCACAAGGCCGACACCACCGCCGACGCCTACGCCCACATCCAGGACGCGTTCGTCAACGGCAAGGTCGCCGCGATCATCCAGGGCCCGTGGGAGATCACCAACTTCTACAAGGGCTCGGCCTTCAAGGACAAGTCCAACCTCGGCATCGCCACGATCCCGGCCGGCTCCACCGGCAAGTCCGGTGCCCCGACCGGCGGTCACAACCTCTCGGTCTACGCCGGCTCGGACTCCGCGCACCAGAAGGCGGCCCTGAAGTTCGTCAACTTCATGACCTCGGCCGCCTCCCAGTCGACGATCGCGCTGAAGAACTCGACGCTGCCGACCCGCGACGACGCCTACACCGCCGCCGTGAAGTCCGACCCGGGGATCGCCGGCTTCCAGGGCGTGCTCGGCGCCGCCCAGCCGCGCCCGGCGCTCGCCGAGTACAGCTCGCTGTGGGGTCCGCTGGACACCGAACTGCCCAAGGTCGCCGGTGGCAAGGAGTCCCTCGACAAGGGCCTGAGCAACGCCGAGCTGGCGATCGCCAAGCTGGTCCCGGACTTCAGCAAGTAACCCCGAGTGGCCGTCGGATCCGCCAGCAAGTCCGGGGGGACGGATCCGACGGCCATCGGCCTGAGCCCCCCGAGCCCGCGAACAAGCCCTACCCCCGTGAACATACAGAAAGTGTGGGACGAACCAAGAAACTA